>JAEZLU010000002.1 GCA_023415075.1 Bacillota bacterium | reverse complement strand
ACGCCGATGATAATTCCCAGCATGGTGAGAAAGGCGCGGAGCTTGTTGGCCTTCAAGCCCTCGAGGGCGATCAGTATGCTTTCCCAGAACATTGGTTTACTTCCTCTCCGCTTTCGTCGGCGCCAATCAGCCCGTATTAGATTGGCGGCGGCGGCCCCTGGTTACTGTTGGTGGCGCCGGTTTTCGGTCTGTCGACCGGCAGGATTATTTGGTCGCCATCACTGAGACCCTTTACTATTTCAATGTTCTCATCGTCGCTCAGGCCGGTCTGAACCGGCGTGCTCTGCTGCTTGCCGCCGACGCTGACCCGCACGTACTTCTGGCCGTTTTCCTCTTTGACCGCCGACAGCGGCACAAGCAGGGCATTCTTGCTTTCGCCGACATTTATCGTCACCCTGGCGGTCATCGACGGATAGAGCAGCCCTTCCGGCGAAGTGACCTCGACATACACCGGGTAGTAAACCACGTTGGACGTCGTCGTGGCGCTACGGGAAATAAGGTTTATCTTGCCGGCAAACGTTTTGTCGGCGTACGCGTCGACCGTAAAGGTGACCGTCTGGCCGGGTTTGATATTGCCGATATCCGACTCGTCGACCATGACCTTGATCTTCATTTTCGACAGGTCGGCCACCGTCATGATGACCTGCGGGCTGGAAATCCCCTGCGCCACCGTCTGGCCGGCCGGGGTGGGAGTCCCGACCACCATCCCGTCGATCGGCGCTTTGATGACATAGTAGTCCAGTTGGGAGACAAAGTTGTCATACGTAGACTGGGAAACAAGATAGTTGGTCCGGTCGGAATCCAGCTGCTGGGTCGACTGGGCGCCGATGGCGGTGAGCTTTTTGCTGCGCTCGTAGGTTGCCGCATAGTTGGCCAGCTGAGCCTGATACTGGGCCAGCTGGGCCCTCAGCGCAGTGTCGTCGAGAACCACCAGGATCTGCCCGGCCTTAACTATATCATTTTCCTTCACCCGGACCTCGGAAATCAGGCCGGTCACCCGCGAACTGATATCCACCGAATTGACAGCCGAGATCGTCCCGGTCGCCGACACGGTGGCCCGGATGTCGCCACGGCCAACGGCAGCTACCGTCTCGGTGGCTGCCGGGGTATTGACTTGCTTATAATATACCCTCGCCCCGGCGGCCGCCAAAAGAAGCGCCAGCAGCAAGGCCAACAATTTCTTCCGCTGAAGGACATTGCCCCAAATCATAACTACCATCCCATTCTGCCCATAGGCTGCTACCCTTTTTACTTCTATTTTATATCATATCAACCTTAATCTTTTCTTAAAATTCGCCGTTTTCCCTTTATCTTACAGGCACGCCCATTGCCCGGAAAAGCTGGGCCCGGTTGGTGTTATAATCGTACAACGCCTGGACGATGTTGTTCCTGGCCGTATTCAGCGCCAGCACCGCGTCGAGCACGTCGATATTGGTGCCCACGCCGTTGGTATAGCGAAGCTCGGCGATTCGCAGGCTTTCCTTGGCCTGCTCGCCGGCAACCTGGCTTGTGTCAATCCGCTTCTCCGCCTCGCGCATTCCTAAATAATACTGGCGGACTTCCAGCAGTATGTTATCGCGGGTCTTGCGGAACTGCTCCTTCGCATCATCGATGCCGAGCTTGGCCTGATTGATCTGCGAGCGGGTGAGGCCGGAATCCAGCAGATTGAGGGAAAGGGTAAGGCCGACATACCAGTTGCTGTTTTCCCCCAGGCCGGACAGGTGAGCGTCATACCAATCCTGCTTGGCAGTGAAGTTGACCTGCGGCGAAATTCCGCTGCGGGCGATTTTCAGATCGTCGGCGGCCATGGCGATTTTGGCCTGGTACTGGGCCATCTCCGGCCGGTGGGCCAACGCGTAGTCGGCACATTCTTCGAGCGTCTTGGCATAAGGATCATACTCGAGATCGCCCTTAAGCTTCAGTTCGGTATTCAGCTGCAGGCCGATCGCGTTGTTGAGAGTCGACACGGCCAACTGGTAACTGTTCTCGGCCTTTGTCAGGCTGTTCTGGGCGTTGGCCAGCGAGACCTGGCTTGCCAGCACGTCGGCTCTGGCGACAATGCCGACATCAAACTGGGCCTCGACGTTTTTCAGATGGCCGGCATAGTTAGCCACCGTCTCCTGGCTGATTCTGAGGCTGTTGCTGCATTGCAGCACGTTGAAATAGTAATTGGTGATGCTCTGGCGGATCTGCTGCTCGGTGCCGGTAAGGCCGAGGTCAGCGACCGTGAAGCTTAGCTTGGCCTTGTCTATCTGGCCTTCCAGTTTGCCGCCGGAATAGATCGGCAGCCCAAGGGTCAGCTGGCTATCGAATTTGTTGGTATAGGCGTACTGGTAGATGCCATATTGGTACAGTTTGCTACTACTATAGCCGTTATAGCGCTGGTCGGTGTGGGCGAAGCTTAGGGTGAACCCCTTGCCGGCCTCGGCCTGTTTCACGGCCCACAGCGATTTTTCCCGGCCTATTCTGGCAAGCAGGACATCAGCGTTGTTCTTAAACGCCATTGCCACCGCCTCCTCCAGGGATAATTCCGTGGGGCCGGCCAAAACCGGCTGGTTAAATGTCAGCATCACCATAGTCATCCCGAGGGCGATTAGCCCGGCCTTTCTCACTTTGGAACCCCTCCCGAACAATAATTGGCCTGTCAATAGACAAACATGCCTAATTCTTATTATGGCAAAGTATAATTTGAGTTTGCTTTACAACAGGCTCCTATTTTTGCTTTTTGGCCCGAAAAGCGGAAAAGCCCCCCGCGTAATCGCGGATGGGCTTTTCCTGGAGGGGAGGGAATGTCGCGCTGATATCTATTATCGTTGGACCCGGCCTGAGCCGTCGCCGCCCATCAGGGCTTTGACCTCGTCGATGGCCACATGATTGTGATCGCCTTCGATGGAGTGCTTCAGGCAGGAGGCGGCTACTGCAAACTCCAGAGTGTCCTTGGGGCTCATGCCGTTCAGGATTGAGTATATCAGGCCGCCGGCAAAGGAGTCGCCGCCGCCGACCCGGTCGACGATATGAACGGCGTACTCGCGGGAGAAAAAGTACTCGCCGCCGTGGAAGAGCATAGCCGACCACATATTGTCGGAGGCCGAGATGCTGCCCCTGAGGGTGATGGCCACCGTCTCGAAGCCGAAACGCTCCTTGAGCTGGCTGGCCACATGCTTGTAGCCTTCGTGGCTGAGCTTGCCGCCGGTGATATCGGTGGCCGGCGCCTTGATGCCGAACACCTTCTCGGCATCTTCCTCGTTGGCGATCAGCACATTGATGTAGGGCATCAGCGTCCCCATGACCTGACCGGCTTTTTCGCTAGTCCACAGGTTCTTGCGGAAATTGAGGTCGCAGCTCACTTTTACGCCGGCCGCCTTGGCCGCCTGGCAGGCTTCCAGCACGGCCGCGGCCACGTTGTCGCCGAGGGCCGGCGTTATGCCGGTGAAGTGGAACCATTCAGCCCCGGCAAAGATTTTCTGCCAGTCGAACTCGCCGGCCTTCACGCCGGCGATCGATGAATTTTTGCGGTCGTAGACCACCTTGGACGGACGCTGGGAGGCGCCCTTCTCGAGGAAATAGATACCCAGCCGCTCGCCGCCGCGGGCGATAAAGCCGGTATCGACGCCGTAGCGGCGCATTTCGTTGACCGCCGACTGACCGATAGGATTGGTCGGCACCTTGGTGACGAAAGCCGCGTCGATGCCGAAGTTGGCCAGAGCCACGCTGACATTGGCCTCGCCGCCGCCGTAAACCACCTCAAAGGCGTTGGCCTGCTCAAAGCGGAGGTAGCCGGGAGGCGCCAACCGCAGCATGATTTCGCCGAAACAGACAACTTTTGCCATTGTTTATTACCTCCTAGCCTTACTTGCCGCGGGCCTGGCGGATTTTCTCGATGAACTGCTTGGCTATGGCCGTAATCGAAGCATAGTCGCCGGTCTTGGCGCCGCCGGTAAGGTTGCCGCCCACGCCGACGGCCACGCAGCCGGCCTTGATCCAGTCGGCGGCATTCTCCAGGCTCACGCCGCCGGTCGGCATAAGCGGCGCCTGCGGCAGCGGGCCCTTGACCGCCTTGACGAAGGTCGGCCCGAGGGTTTCGCCGGGGAACACCTTGACAATGTCGGCCCCGGCCTCCATGCTCTCGACGATCTCCTTGATGGTGGCCGCCCCCGGCATGACCGGAATCTGATAGCGGTTACACAGCTTGACGGTATCGAGGTTGAGAGAGGGGCAGACAACATACTGGGCCCCGGCCAGGATGGCTACGCGGGCCGTCTCCGGGTCAAGCACCGTACCGGCGCCGATGATGATCTCGCCCGATTTGTAGGTTTTGGCCAGTTCGCTGATGACCCCTGCCGCCCCCGGTACGGTGAACGTGATCTCGATAGCGGCGACGCCGCCTTGGATGCAGGCGTCGGCAATCTTCTTGGCCTGCTCGCCGTTCTCGGCGCGCACCACTGCCACCAGGCCGGAGTCGATCATCCGGGACAGAACTTGGAGTTTCGGAAGCATGGGAAATTCCTCCATTCATTATATTGATAAACCATATTGATAAACCGATTTATCCGATAGACCCGTTTTTTTTGCAGTTTTCCCTGCCGCCGGTTTAGTACGCCGCCCCATTTACTAAACCGGTTTTGTAAATTAATATACAGTTTCGCGTTGCTGGTGAAAAACTCCTGCCGCTAATGCAAAAAATTCATTTTCCCGCTGGTCAGCCCTTTTCGCCGCAGGACCTGCGGGCGATGAGCTCAGGCTGATACACCAGGAATTGCGGCCGGTATTCGCCGGGCCTCTCCTGGATGCGCTTTATCACCAGTTCGGCCGCCATATAGCCCATAGCATAGGCCGGCTGGGCGACCACGGTTATCGGCGGGTCGATCAGGGTGGCCCATTCCCAGTCGTCGAAGCTAAGGAGGGCGACGTCGGCCGGTATCCGCAGGCCGAGCCGCAATTTGAGAATTTTGAAAAGAGCGATGGTCATCAAGTCATTGGCGCCAATGATGGCAGTGGGCGCATCCGGCTGGTCCAGCAGGCCCTGAACGGCCGCCGCCAGTTTGTCCTCGTCACGGACGGTCTCGACCAGCCACTCCGGCCGCGAAGGCAAACAGAGGCCGGCAATCGCCGTCCGGAAGGCCTCGGCCCGCAGCCGCCGCGGCGACAGGCCCTCGGCCCGGTATGGCAGGACGAACAGGGCTATCCGCGTGTGGCCGAGACTAACCAGGTGCTCGACCGCCAGGCGGATGCCGGCCACATTGTCGACGCCTACCGTGTCGCAGCCCACTCCGAGGGCGCTGCGGTTGAGAACGGTGATCGGCGTCTGTTTGTTGACGGTGTAGAGAAGATCGTTGTTCTGCTCGGTCGAACTGATTATCAGGCCGTCTACCTGCTTGGCCAGCAGCGTTTCGATGTATTCCTTCTCCTTGTGGGGCGTGTCGTCGGCGTTGCAGAGGATGAGGTCGAAACCGTGCTTGTTGCAGCAGTCCTCGGCGCCGCGGGTCGTCATCGTGAAAAAAGGATTGAGGATGTTGGAGACGATGGTGGCGATGGTGAAGGTCCGCTTTTTCTTAAGACTGCGGGCCAGGGCGTTGGGCACAAAGCCCAGCTCGTCGACGGCCTGACGGATGCGTTCCCGCGTCTCGGCGCTCATGTAGTCATAGCGGCCGTTGAGGTATTGCGACACCGTGCTCTTGGACACCCCGGCCTTATGGGCCACATCTACCATTCGGGCAGTCATCGGCTTCTCCTTTGGCAAAAACTCTTCCTTTAATTTACTCTATCCGACCCCTTTAGTCAACACCGCCGACCGATCGTACCGCCTATAGCGTCTGCAGCGATCCGGATTGAAAAAAGGCGGCCCTATCCACAGAATAAGGCCGCCTGTCGGTCAATTTTTCTTGGCAAGCCCCGCCGCCGTCATCAGCGGCGTAAACTGCTTGGTCTGCTCTTCCATGTATTTCTGGTAGGCCGCACCGTCCTTATAGGCTATGCCGAAGTTTCCTTTTTCCATGAACTCAACAAACTTGGGGTCATCCATCGTTTTCTTGAAGCCGTCGTGGAGAATCTTGACGATGGCGTCGGGGGTCTTGGCCGGAACGGCCAGGCCGCGCCAGGTCGTTATCGCTACATCAACACCGGCCTCCTTGGCGGTAGGAACGTCCGGGAACCCTTTTTGCCGCTCGGATGCGAGCATACACAAAATACGGAGTTTGCCGGCCTTAACATGCTGGCTGACTTCGGCAGCGCTTACCGTAGTGGCGTCGAGGTGGCTGCCCAGAAGATCAGTGATAGCCGGGGCGGCACCGCCCGGATAAGGCACGAGGTTCAGCTTGATGCCGGCTTTGTCCTGCAGGCCGAGGCCGGCAAGATGCCAAATGGCCCCGGGAGCGTTGGTGCCGACTTTAAGCTGGCCCGGTTTTTCCTTGGCGGCTTTTACGAAATCGGCCAGCGACTTGTAGGGGCTGTCAACCGGAACGGTAAGGGCGGACACGTCCTGGTTTACCTGGAGTACGGCCTTGAAGTCGGCCGGCGTCCATTTGACGACACCTTGAATGGGGTTGAGAACGGTCTCGACGGTGATCATGGTCACCGCGTAGCCGTCCGGAGTGGCGTTGACGCCGTCAGTCATGCCGGTGGCCCCGTTGGCGCCGACCTTGTTAACCACCGTGACCGGTTGACCGAAAACAGGCTCGGCATACTTCGCCAGGGCGCGGGCTACGGCGTCGGTGCCGCCGCCGGCCGCAAACGGTACAGTTATACTAATAGCCTTCGTGGGAAACTTCGGCGCTTCGGCCTTCTGGGTTCCGCCACAGCCTACGGCGGCGATGGCAAAGACCACCAGCATCGCGATAACCAACCCTTTTTTCACCATTACAATTTTCCCCCCTCGTTTAATTTGTGCATTATCCGGCATTGCCGGCAATAGCCTCTACCTATGGCGGGCCCACTCAGGGCAGCGGTACGTTGAGCAGTGTGCCGAACAGGTAATACAACGCCCCGGTGGTGACAACGCTGCTTATGCACAGCTTTTTCCACCAGGCGCGGGTATCTTCGGCCTGCAGAAGGCCGGCGGCCAAAAGAAAAGCCGGCGTAGCCACCAGAAAGCCGACATACGGCAGAAGAATAATGTATACGCCCATGACGGCCATAATGATAAGCAGGTTGCGGCTGGGTCCGGCCGGCGCTTCTTCCGGTTTGCGCCGGAGGAAGGACATTACCAGAACGCCGATGGCAAAGGCGGCCAGGCAGCCGGCTACCAACTTCGGGAAAAAATCCGGTCCCAGGGTTCTTGTCTCCAGCGGAAAACCGTTGGCCGTCACCACCACATAAGCGGCCAGTGCCAGCAAAATGAGCACCGATACTATATCAACCTTGCGCATAGAAAGCACTCTCCCAATCGCCAAGTGTGCCGGCCTGATGTTATCGGCCCTGCCCCGTTAGTCCAGATGAACGTCGATCCCCAGCTTGTCGCTCATTCGCTTCTGATACCATTCCTGGATCCACGGCCATACCAGGGTGAGGGCGCCCAAAATGAGCAGTACAAGCGAAATTGGCCGGGTAAAAAAGACGGTGGCGTCCATATGGGACATCAGGAGCGAGCGGCGCAGGTTTTCTTCAGCCATCGGCCCGAGCAGCACGCCGAGTATGAGCGGCGCCGTCGGGTAACCGGCCTTCTTCATCAGGTAGCCGATTATGCCGAAGACCACTACGGTGTAGGCCGGCATCATCGTGCCCTCGGAGGCGTAGGTGCCGATAACGCAGAGAGTCAAAATGGTCGGCCAGAGGATGGGTTTGGGCACGGAGGTCATTTTGGCGAAGAACCTGGCCCCCAAAAGGCCGATCGGCAACACCCACAGGTTGGAGATTATCAGCCCCAAAAAAAGGCCATATACTATATCCGGGTGCTCGGAAAACAGCAACGGACCGGGACGCAGGCCCTGAAGGATAAGCGCCCCCATCATGATCGCCGTCACCGGGTCGCCCGGCACCCCCAGGGTGAGCATCGGCACAAGGTCGCCGCCGACAACCGAGTTGTTGCCCGATTCGGAGGCCGCCAGGCCTTCGACCGAGCCGTGACCGAACTCCTCGGGCTTCTTGGACCACAGCTTAGCCTGGGCCCAGGAGACGAACGAGGCGATATTGGCGCCGGCCGCCGGCATGATGCCGATGAATACGCCGTAGACACAGCCGATGATCGTCGGCTTGGTTATTTCTTTCAAATCCTGTTTCGTCAGCTTGAGGCTATTGATTTCGAATTTCTCGCAGGCCTCATTTTTCCGGTCGGTGTCGATCTGGTAAAATACTTCCGCCAGGGCGGCCGTGCCGATCATGACCGCCAGGAAGGAAACGCCGCCTAAAAGATCGGCATTGTCAAAGGTGAAGCGGGGAAAGCCGGTCATCGGGTCCATGCCGACGACCGCCAACAGCAGGCCGATCATGCCGGAAGCGAAGGCTTTGAACACCGAGCCCTCGGCCAGGCTGGAAATAACCGCCAGGCCGAAAACGGCTACCGCGAAGTATTCGGGAGCGCTGAAATTCAGGGCGAAGTCGGCCAGCGGCGGGGCGACGGTCATCAGGACAAACACGCCGAACAGGCCGGCGGCCACCGAAGAGATGCAGGCAATCGATATCGCCTTGCCGGCATAGCCCTTTCTTGCCAGCGGGTAACCGTCAAAAGTCGTGCTGACAGCGGACGGCGTTCCCGGCGTGCACAGGAGGATGGCCGGAATGGCGCCGCCGAACATAGCGCCGACGTAAATGCCGGACAACAATAACAAGGCACTCACCGGGGATATGCCAAAGGTAAGGGGCAACAGCAGGGCCACCGCCATCGTCGCGCTCAGTCCGGGCAGACAGGAAACCAGGATGCCGGCCAAGGCACCGAGCAGGACGAATAACTGAACCTCCCAGGAAGAAATGGCCTGGAGTCCGAGCAAAAAGTTTTCAAACATT
>JAEZLU010000361.1 GCA_023415075.1 Bacillota bacterium | reverse complement strand
GCTGGAGAGCCGGCTTTTCGCTGGCGGCGTCGATCATGGCGTCGTAGGCGGTGAAGGGCAGGATATCGAAGTTGCCTGATTCCATATTGATGATCATCGCCCGCTCGGCGTCGTAGTAGCAGGTATTCTGGCCGGTGCCACAGATGGCGGCAATGTCGGCCGCCGGATAGGTGTAGGCGGCCGCCAGCAGGGTGCCGACAGTGTCGTTGATGACGGCGCACGGCCGGATGCGGCCAAGGCCGCGGCGGGCCAAGGCAGCGGTCAGCAGGGCGGTCACTTCGCGGCCTTCGACGCCGGCGGCGCGGATTTCCTTGGTCCAGTTGAGAAGAACGGCGTGGCCGACGTCAAGCTGGCGGCAGGGGAAGGAAAATGTGTGGCCGAGCCGGATATCGGCGTCCTTGTCCACAGTAAGAGCGATCTGGCCGGCGAGAAAGTCGAAGAGGCCGTCGGCGGTTGCCGCGGCGGCAGTGTAGTCGTAGCGACCGGCCGGATCCTTGAGCGGCGCGACCGTCTGGCGGCGGACCGACCAGCGGCCGTCGCCATGAAGTTCGACCAACTGGACCCGCACATTGCTGCCGCCAAAGTCGAGGGCCAGGTATTGGCCGCTTTCCCGGCCGGTAGGCCGGCCGAGGAAGGAGGGCAGCATTTTAAGCGGGCTGGGACGGCCGGCGAGGCCGGCAGCCATGGCGGCCCGAAAATCGGCGGCAATGGCCGCCCGGCGGCCGGCAGAAACGGCAAATTCGGTTTGGAGCTGGGCCAGGGTAATGGCGGTCATGGCAGGTCCCCCGAAAAGTTATTCAAAAGCCGGTGAAAGTAGTTTACCCTACCCACCGGCTTTTCCGCTATGCCTGTCCGCGGATCATGGCGATAAAATATTGGTGAATACGGTCGTCACGGGTAAGCTCGGGGTGGAAGGCGGTGGCCAGGAACTGGCCCTGACGGGCAATGACGATATGGTCGCCGACAGCGGCCAGCACGCGGACGCCAGGGCCGACGCGCTCGATGTAGGGGGCGCGGATGAAGACGGCCCTGACCGGCTCGGCACCGAAGTCGCCGACATAGAGGTCGGCCTCGAAGCTTTCCCGCTGGCGGCCGAAGGCGTTGCGGCGGACGCTGATGTCCATGAGCCCCAGCCGCGGCTGGTCGCTGCCGATGATGTCCTTCGCCAGCAGGATCATGCCGGCGCAGGTGCCGTAGATGGTCATGCCGGCGGCGGCCCGCTCCTTTATCGGCTCCATGAGGCCCCACTCCACCAGCAGCTTGCCGATGGTGGTGCTTTCGCCGCCGGGAATTACCAGACCGTCAATGTCGGCGATATCCTCAGGTTTCCTGACTTCGATCGCCTCGGCCCCGCAGCGCTCGAGCGTTAGACGGTGCTCGCGAAAAGCGCCCTGGAGGGCAAGTACGCCTACTTTCATCTGCTACCAGCCCCGCTCCTGCATCCGCTCGTTGGGGGCGATTGTCGAGATTTCGAGGCCGGGCATGGCTTCGCCGAGGTCGCGGGAGACTTCGCCCAGGACTTTGGGGTCGTTGTAGTAGGTGGTGGCGGCGACGATGGCTTTGGCCCGTTTGGCCGGGTCGGTCGATTTGAAGATACCGGAGCCGACGAAGATGCCGTCGCAGCCGAGCTGCATCATCAGGGCGGCGTCGGCCGGGGTGGCGATTCCGCCGGCGGCAAAGTTGACGACCGGCAGGCGGCCGAGTTTTTTGGTTTCTTTGACAAGGTCGACAGGTGCGGCGATGTTTTTGGCGAAGGCGGCCACTTCTTCTTCCGGCAGGTTTTGCAGCAGGCGGATTTCGCTCATGACCATGCGGATGTGTTTGACTGCTTCGACGACGTTGCCGGTGCCGGGTTCGCCCTTGGTGCGGATCATCGCCGAGCCTTCGGAAATGCGGCGGAGGGCCTCGCCGAGGTTTTTGGCGCCGCAAACGAAAGGTACCTTGAAGTCATGCTTGTTGATGTGGAATTTGTCGTCGGCCGGGGTAAGGACTTCACTTTCGTCTATATAGTCGACGCCGAGGGCCTCGAGGACCTGGGCTTCGACGAAGTGGCCGATGCGAGCCTTGGCCATAACCGGGATGGTGACGGCGTCCATAATCCGCAGGATAATAGTGGGGTCGGCCATACGGGCCACGCCACCGGCGGCCCGGATGTCAGCCGGGACGCGCTCGAGAGCCATTACTGCGCAAGCGCCTGCTTCCTCGGCGATTTTGGCCTGTTCAGGAGTGGTGACATCCATTATAACGCCGCCCTTGAGCATTTCCGCCAGGCCGGCTTTTACCCGAAAAGTGCCTTGTTCCATAATTGTTTACCTCCTAAATACGACGATCAGTCTTAACATGGGGCCATGGCTAATATTTTATACGATAGCCTGCCGCCTTTTCATGCCAGGCCGTCAGACTGCCGTTTGCTTTCGGCTTATGTATGGGCTTGCCGCAGGGCCGCCGCCAGCCGGCAGATGCCTTCGGTGATTTCCTCCTCGTTAAGGGGCGAAATCGACAGCCGCAGGTAGGTGTCGGGGGCGTCGCCGGCAAAAAAGCTGCCGCCGGTGGCTGCCGCCACGCCATGGGCGGCCAGCAGTTCTTTCCAGTCGGGGGCCGGTCCGGCCAGCGGCCTCAGCTTCAGCCAGATGAGAAAGCCGCCGGCCGGCTCGGTCCACTCGGCCCACTCAGGGGCGATGTGGCGGTCGAGGGCCCGGATGGCCGTCTGCATCCGCTTGCGGAAGATACGGTGCATTCTGCCGACATGGCGGTCGTAATGGCCGTTCTGGCAGAATTCGTGAATGGCCGCCTGAAGGATCATGCTGGGAGCGAGCTCGCTGAAGCGGTGGATGGCGACCAGCCGATCGATGCACTCTTTATCGGCGGCCAGCCAGCCGATGCGCACACCGGGGAAGAGAACCTTGGAGAAGGTGCCGCAGTAGATGACCAGTTGGTGCTTATCCATCGATTTGATGGGCAGAACGACCCGGCCGCAGTACTTCATTTCTTCTTCGAAGCCGTCTTCGAGGAGCGGGATGCGGTGGCTTTCGCAAAGCGACAGCAGGCGCTCGCGGTGGGCCTGGCTGGTGCTGATGCCGGTGGGGTTCTGGAAAGTTGGCATTGTGTAGATGAGGGCCGGTTTTTCGTCGCGGATGGCCGCCGCCAGCAGCGTGAGGTCCATGCCGTCCCGGCGGACCGGAATGGGCAGCGGCTTGAGCCCGTAAAAGCGGAGGAGCGGCAACAGGTTGTCATAGGTGGGCGATTCGACGGCCACCGCTTTCCCGGGAGCGGCGATCAGTCTGAAGACCAGGTCGATGCCCTGCTGCGAGCCGTTGGTGATGAGGATTTCGTCGGCGCTGACCGATACGCCGTGGCTCTGCAGCCGGCGGGCGATGTACTCCCTGAGAGGGACAAAGCCGGCCTGGGTTCCGTAGCCGAGCAGGGTGTCGCCCTGAGCTTTCACCGCGCGGTCCAGGCAGGCCCGGAATTGCTCCAGCGGGAACAGACGCCGGTCCATGTTGAGGCTGCTGAAGCTGATTATACTGTCGTCAGCCGCCCGTTGCGGCAGCGCCTCCAGCCGCCGGTGGGTCTGCCAGGTGGCGATGCTGGCCGGGGAAGCGACAGTATCCCAGTCGACCAGGCCTTTCTCCGGGCGGTCGGCGGCGGTGGCAATCTGCATGCGGTCGCGGACCCGCGGGCAGGCGCCGGGGCTGAGGTCAATGAACCCCAGGGCCCATAGCTCCTGGTAGGCGGCGGCCACGGTCGAGCGGTGAACGGCGAGCTGGTCGGCCAGGCGGCGGGTGGACGGCAGCTTTTCGCCTGGCAGTAAAAGCCGGCCGGTGATCCGCTGGCGGACCTGGTCGATGATCTGCTGGTATATCGGCTGGCTGCCGTTTTCGTCGATGGTCAGTAGCAGCATGGGCGACCTCCCCGGGCCGAAGCCTTCATGATGAAAGAATACCGCCAATCCGGTCTGGCGTCAATTGCCAGTTTTCATGTTTTTTGAACCGACCAGTTTGTCGATCAAAAAAAACAGACGCCCGGTTGTGCGGGCGCCGGCGTACCCTGGCATAAGGCCAAGCTTACTCAGCGTTTGAATTTGGCCCGTACCGCCCGGACGATCTGGCGGGCGAACGGTCCGAGGTCCTGGTCGGCGTAAGCTTTGAGGACTCCGGCCGCCACCTGGCGGATAGCGCTTTTGACGATCGCCGGGTCGGTGATTCCCTGTTGGCGGAGGGCTTCTTCGATATAGACGGCGGCCTCGAGGGCCTTCTCGGCGGCCGCGGTGTTGATGGCGCTTACGGTATCGGCTTTGCCGACGACCACCTGGCCCACCGGTCCGAAGATGGCTTTGGCGGTGTCGACCAGGGCGGCTGGCCGTTCGTTGACGATGACCACCGGGTCGAGGCCGAGGGACATCTCGCCGGCATGACCGACAAACTTGACGCCGATGCAGCGGACATGCGGGGCGGCGGCCTCTTCGAGGACGTGCTGGGCGACGTTTGTGGCGATATTGATCACCGTCAGCGGCGCCGGCCGTTGGTTAAAATCCTTGATGCAGTTTATGACTTCCGGGTCGGGGACCGCCAGGATGACGGTGCCGACGGCGGCCACTTCGTCGATCGAAGCGGCGGCCGGTATGGCAAATTCATTGGCGACGGTTGCCAAAAAGGCGGCGTCGCGGTCGAAAATGGTCAGTTCGATGTGGTCTTTGAGCCGACGGGCCAGTTCGCGGCCCATTCGGCCGACACCGATTATCCCAACTTGCATAGTCTCACTCCTGTGTTGACGTCTAGTACGGCATATTCACATTATATGTCGCGGCCGGTTTTATGACACCGCAAGCGGTACCCGCGTGCCAAACGCCCGGTCGCCTCAGGCCGATTTTCGCCGGCGGTCGCTGATCATTTTGGCGGTTACGTCAAGGATTTCGCAGATTGTGGCCAGGATGACGGCTGCCGCCACTATGAGCCGTTCCTTCACTGCCACCCGCTCCTTTCATTCCTAGGACAATTATAGCATAGGCCGGGTCTTTTTGTGTGTTAACACTATATATTGATAAAATTAACGAGAATTCCTAGTGCAGACCACAATACTTTCATTGTATAATGAAAATGTGATAGCGTATTTTGTCTAAAGGGGGATTCAATTGAAGAAGCATTATGTGCTCGACACTAATGTCCTGCTTTATTCACCCCAAGCTATCTTCGCCTTTAGCGAGCACACGGTGATCATCCCCGAAGTGGTGCTGGAGGAACTCGACAAATTCAAGTCCGAAGCCACCGAGCGCGGCGCCCACAGCCGCCAGGTCAGCCGCATCATCGACGAACTGCGGGCCCACGGCAATCTCCTCGAGGGTGTGAGTATCAACGATCAGGGCGGCATCCTCCGCATCGAGACCAACTGCCTGGAAACCAGCCTGCCGGCCTACTGGGACCGGACCAAGGCCGACAACCGCATTCTCCAGGTGTGCAAAGGCCTCTTGGAAAATAACCAGGTTACCGTTCTCGTGAGCCGCGATACCAACCTGCGGGTCAAGTCGGTCATTCTCGGCATCCAGGCCGAAGATTTCCGCAACGACAAAGTGGCTGCCATCGAGGATCAGTATACCGGACGGACGATCGTCTATACCTCGTCCGAGATAATCAACCAGTTCCACGACGACGACAACAACGCCATCGACCCTGCCTCCCTCAGCGAATATGAGGAAACCGACCACAACCTGCGACCGGCAGCTTTCGTCACCAACCAGTTCATGCTCATCCGTTCGACCGACAACGACCGCCACACCGCCCTCGGCCGCTTCGACGGCGAGAAGGTCGTCCACCTGAAATTCCGCAACCGCAATCCCTTCGGCGTCGCCCCCCGCAACATCGGCCAGGTCTTCATGCAGGAGTGCCTGATGATGGGGGCCGACGAGGCGCCGCTGGTAATCATAAAAGGTCCGGCCGGCACGGCCAAGACTTTTTATTCGCTGGCGGTCGGTCTCTATAAGCACCTCGATTGCCGCCCGCGCGACTATCACCATCTGCTGATCTGCCGGCCGAACATCCCGATGGACGAGGATATCGGCTTTCTGCCAGGCTCGGAAAATGAGAAAATAAGCCCTTATATGCGCGGGGTCCGCGACAACCTGTTCACCATCATGTCCGGTCAGATGATGACCGAGTCCAAGGAAATCGCCCAGGTCGAGGACACGGTGCAGATGCTGTTCGACAAGCGGATAATCCAGACCGAGGCCCTCGCCTACCAGCGCGGCCGCTCCCTCTACAAGTACTGGATGATCCTCGACGAAATGCAGAACGCCACGCCCCGCCAGGCCAAGGGGGTCATCACCCGGCCAGGCATCGGCACGAAGATAATCCTCCTCGGCGACCCCGAGCAGATCGACAACCCCTTTCTCGACAGCCGGTCCAACGGCCTGAGCTATGCCAGCGAGAAGATGCGCGGCTCCAAGCTGTGCTTCCAGGTAACGCTGCAGCACGACGAGTGCGAGCGCTCGCCGCTGGCGGCCGAGGCGGCCCAGCGGCTGTAGAAATTGCCGGCGTTGAGTCAAAGGCTGTTGCCTGCCGACAGAATTTACGGTAAAATGATACCTAAGTGAATATGGCTGGTTTTTTAGGAGGAGACTGTCACCAAGGTCTCCTCCTATTTATTTGCCGTCATTCGCCAAAAAAATTCAGGAGGTTATTGATGGACAAACAGGTTATCTTTGCGGTCGCAGTATTTATCGCCGTTTATGCCCTGATAATTTCCGAAAAGATTCACCGCACCATTCTGGCGATGGTCGGCGGCATGCTGATGATTGTCGCCGGCGTCCTCAGCCAGGAACGGGCCATCCACCACATCGATTTCAACACGATCGGCCTTTTGGTGGGCATGATGATCATTGTCGGCGTAACCGCCGAGACCGGTTTATTTCGTTATCTGGCCATCTGGTCGGCCAAGAAGGTTGACGGCGACCCGGTGAAGCTGTTCTTCGCCCTGGCGACACTGACCGCCGTCTGTTCAGCCCTGCTGGACAACGTCACCACCGTCCTCCTGACCGTGCCGGTCACCATCAGCATTACCCGCCAGTTGCACCTCTCGCCCATCCCTTACCTGATCGCCCAGATCATCGCCTCCAACATCGGCGGCACGTCGACTCTGATCGGCGACCCGCCGAACATCATGATCGGCAGTGCGGTGCGCGAGCTGACCTTCATAGCGTTTCTCGATAACCTGTTCCTGATCTCGTTTTTCATTCACTTCGTAACCATCGCCATCCTGGCCTGGGTATATCGCAGCAAGCTGCGGACTACCGACGAGCTGCGGGCCAAAATAGGCGAACTGGACGAAAACAAGCAGCTGACCAACCACAAACTGCTGAAAACCTGCCTGGGCATACTGGCCCTGACGATTTTTCTGTTCACAACCCATCAGTTCTTCCACCTGGAGTCGGCCTCGGTCGCCCTCTTCGGCGCCAGCCTGCTGCTCCTCCTGACCGCCAGGCAGTCCGAACACGGGCTTGAGCATATTTTCAACAAGGTCGAATGGGTGGCGCTGTTCTTCTTCGTTGGCCTGTTTGTCCTGGTCGGCGGCCTGGTGGACACCGGGGTGATTTCCTGGCTGGCCAAGGAAGCGGTCGGCCTGACGGCCGGCAACGTGACCGCCACTGCGCTGCTCATCCTCTGGCTGAGCGCCATAGCCTCGGCGTTTATCGACAACATTCCCTTCGTGGCCACAATGATCCCGCTGATAAAAGACCTTGGCGCCCTCGGGGTGGCCAACCTCGAACCGCTGTGGTGGAGCCTGTCGCTGGGGGCCTGTCTGGGCGGCAACGGCACGATCATCGGCGCCAGCGCCAATATCATCGTCGCCGGCCTTGCCGCCCAGGAGGGCTATAACATCAGTTTCGGCAGCTATTTTAAGATCGGCTTCCCGGT
>JAEZLU010000350.1 GCA_023415075.1 Bacillota bacterium | reverse complement strand
GTCAGCCACCAAGTCGACATCTTTAGCAGTTTTCCTGGGAAATGGCGTAATCTGGGCCAAGCTAATCCCTCCCGCTTTTCACCTCGCTTTTTATTCGTATCGTTTTATTGGAATGGTATTTAGTATTATAGCGGGTAACAAAAAGCGGTGGGGTTTCCCCCACCGCTTAACTTTTGGCATTTGCCCCGATTATACCGCCTTGTCAGCCATATTGGCCAGGCATTCGCGGCAAACAGTTTTCCCCTTGAATTTGCCTACGTCGTTGGCGTTGCCGCAAAATATGCAAGCCGGCTGGTATTTACGAAGAATGATCCGATCGTTGTCGACAAATATTTCGAGGCCATCTTTTTCGCCGATATCGAGAGAACGGCGCAATTCGATTGGCAACACCACTCTGCCAAGTTCATCAAGTCTTCTCACAATGCCTGTAGTTTTCATTTCTACGCTCCCTTTTTTCTGGATAAATAACTCTATAAATATAGTAACAATTATTGCATATACTGTCAAAGCTTAGTACTTGCCAAAAACATTGCTTATTGGCCATTAATGTCGATTTTTAAGGTCGTTTGTCAGTTATAGGCATGGATATCTTTGAATAGACAACGCGTTACTGAGAGTCTTTGCGTTCGGCCAGGAGGCCGAACACGCTGTCGGCGGGAACGGGACGGCTGAATAAGTAGCCTTGAACGAAGTCACACTCGTATTTGATGAGTTTCCCGTACTGGTACTCGGTCTCCACACCTTCGGCGACCACCTGGAGTCCGGCCTGGCGGGCCAGGGCAATGATCGGGCCGATAAAATCGCGTTCGCTCGGGTCGGCGGTAAGGCCGGCGGTAAACGATTTGTCGATTTTTACGACATCCACCGGCAGGTGTTGCAGGTATTTCAGGGACGAATAGCCTGTTCCGAAATCGTCCAGATAGATTTTTACACCCAGGTCGCGCAGTTCGGTCAGTTTGCCGATGTTGGCCTCGAAGGAGTCGATAAGGACGCTTTCGGTGATTTCCAGGCCAATGCTGCCCGGCGGCAGCCCGGCGTCGGCGATCGTCCGGCGGACCCAGTCGGTAAAGTCGCTGCGCATGAGTTGGACGACCGAGAGGTTGACGGTGACGGTAAAGTCCTGGTAGCCTTCCCGCCGGAGAATGGCCGCAAAGGCGCAGGCGTTTGCCAGCGCCCAGTTGCCGATGGTCATGATGAGGCCGGTTTCCTCGGCTATTTTGATAAAGTCGCCCGGCATGACGATAGTATTGTCGCGGTGCCAGCGAATGAGAGCCTCGAGGCCGATTACTTTGCCGTTGACGGCGTTAATAATCGGCTGGTACCAGAGCTCAAATTCCTGGCTGATGACCGCTTGTCGCAAATCGCGTTCAATGGCCGTTTTGCGGCGGACGACCTCGCCCATCGGCCTGTCGTAAAATACGTAGCGGTTTTTGCCCAGTTCCTTGGCTTTATACATGGCAAGGTCGGCGTTCTTATACAGTTCTTCCACAGTGGCGCCGTCGGCGGGATAAGCGGTGATGCCGACGCTGGCGGTTATGTAGATGGTTTTGGCTTCAACGGACAGCGGTTTATCAAAGATGCTTACAACCTTGTTGGCGAAAGCGGTGACTTCGTTTTGGCTGCTTACGTCTTCGACCACGATGACGAATTCGTCGCCGCCGATCCTGGCTATGAAGTGCCGGCCGCCGTCGAGCTGCTGGAGCATTGAGCTGAAGGCGATGAGCAGCCGGTCGCCGTGGAAATGGCCGAAGGTGTCATTTATCACCTTGAAGTTATCAAGGTCGATGAAGACCACGGCCCCTGACGATCTGCCGGTTCGCCCGCCGGCCAGCACGGCCCGCAGCTTCTCGTTCAGGGCCACCCGGTTGGCCAGACCGGTGAGAGCGTCGTGGTAAGCCAGGTAGTTTATGGCTTCTTCGTTGCGCTTGCGCTCGGCAATGTCGGTTAACGAACCGGCCATGCGCACCGGCTGGCCGTCTTCGCCGAACAGGGCCTTGCCCCTGGCCAGTATCCACTTTGTGCCAGAAGGGGTCTTAATCCGGTGCTCACTTGAGTAGTAGGGCGTTTTCCCCTGCAAGTGGTTACGGAGGTTTTTCAGCACCCGTTCCCGGTCGGCCGGCGGCACGGCGGTCTGCAGGTAGCTTTCAAAGCCGCAGATTTTTTGACTGGGTTGTCCGAGCATTTCGCCGCAGCGTTCTGACAGAAAGACTTCGCCGCTGACGACATCCCAGTCCCACAGGCCGTCATTGGCCCCGGCCAGGGACAGCTTGTGCCGCTCCTCGCTTATTTGGAGGGCCAGTTGGGCGGCGGCCAGTTCCTGGTACTGGTCAAGCAGTTCTTCCCGGGAGGAGCGGACTTGTTCATAGGTTGCGGCCAGGTCGGCGTTCGTCCTTTTGAGCTCAGCCTCGGCCCGCCGCCGGCGCCGGATGTTGATCGTGAGCGATACGATATAGATCGTCATCAGGCAGAAGGCCGTCCCGACCATCCAGATCGGCCGTTTATACTGCTCGTAAAAAGACAGCGGCCGGTTCAGGAAGATGCTGCCTGCCGGCACCTTATCGACAGGCAGGTTGTGCCGCTGAAGCTGCGGGTAGTCGACAACCGTCCGGCCTGTTTGCATATCGGTAAAAGGTATGGCTGAGGCCCGTTGGCCCTGGAGAATGCGCAGCCCGATTCTGGCAGCCTCTTCCCCGTGGCGGCGGCCGCTGATGATGCTGCCGCCTACAGCCCCGTTGCCCATCGCAAAGTCATAGAGCACGTAGACCGGCGCCCGGCTGACGTCGGCGAATAATTTTACGTAGCGGTCAACTTCGAGGATGTTGCCGTTGATGTCGCTGCTGTAACTGGTTACAAGCACAGCGGCGTCGGCCGGCAGGCCGGCAAGCTTGTGGGCTATTTCGTTGTAGTCGAGGTCGTTCAGCGGATAGACAACGATATCGGGTTTGACCCGCCGAACAGCTATCTCGACCGGGACCTTGGTCACCACGCCGCTTTCGCTGTTGTCGTAGAGCAGGTATAATTCCCTGAGGTTGGGGTTTAAGGCGATCATCAGCCGCAGGGTGCCTTCGGCATCGGTGTTTTCGTAAAAGCCGGTGACGTTGTCGTAGCCGTAGGTTAGCCGGTCGGCTGCGAAGGGATGGACCCCGGAGAAAACCACCGGCGCCGCCGAAAAAATTTCGTCGCGATGGCGAAGGGCAAACTCGAGGGCGGCGTCATCGGTTGTCATGATGAGGTCGATGTGTTTGCGGGCATATTTCGTTTTCATGAGCTGGTAAAACAGTTGGCTGTTCTCCTCGGTAGGGTTGTTTTTCCAGTCGAGATATTCGACAAATAACAGGGGGTGGAAGCCGGAATTGTGAAGGGTGCCGGTAATGCCCTCGGTCTGTTCGTCGGTCCAGTCCAGGCTCTTGTTGTAGGAGTTGATGAGCAGAACGTTGGGCTGGGAAACTACCATGGAAGACTCGGCGGCCTGGGCCGTCGGCAGAAAAAGAGTGCCCCCGAGGCCCAAACAAAGGATGAGTATAGAAAAGAGCAGTCGCTCCGCCAGTCGCATCTGACACGCCCCTAACCCTTAAGCGGTTATTCGACGATTAGTTCTACATAATGATAAGTTTACCATCTTGTGGAATTTTTCCTGCTTTAGCGACATTACCGGTCAAAATAGTATTGTCGTCAGCCGGCAGGCCGACAAGAAAAAACCGGCCTTGGCGGGCCGGAGTTATTCGCGGTATAAGCCTTCTTTAAGGATATAGTTCTCGACGCTCTCAGGCACTATATACTTGATGGAGCGCCCGCGCTTGACCCGTTCGCGGATGTCTGTGGCCGAAATCTCAAGCTCCGGGGTGGTAACCCGATGGATTCGCTCCTCCCCTTTGCGGCCAAAGTAGCGGATAACGTCGTCGAGGGCGTTCGGATGGCCCGGCCTGGTTGTGGCGACAAACTGGCAGAGGTCGAGAAGCTTGTCGATATCGTTCCAGGTCGGCAGGTCGCCAACGGCGTCGGCGCCGGTGATGAAGTAAAGCTCGGTCTGAGGCCCGTATTGCTGGCTGAGAGCTCTTATGGTATCGATGGTGTAGGACGGCCCCGGCCTTTCGAGTTCGATGGCCGATACGAAAAAGTAGGGGTTGGAATAGGTGGCCATGGCGGTCATAATATAGCGATGGAGCGCCTGGCTGACCTGGGAATGGTCCTTGTGAGGCGGATTGCCGGCCGGGATGAAAATAACGTTGTCCAGGCCGAACTCGATGCGGACGGCCTCGGCGGTTACCAGGTGACCAACGTGTATAGGGTCGAACGTGCCGCCCATAATGCCTATTTTTCGCTTTTTCAGCATCCGCCTTCTCCTAATCTGCGCTTTTCGTGCAAGACTATTATAGCAGAGGCTTGTCCTCCTGGAAAGCAAAATCGCCGGCAATAGCCGGCGACCGAGTTTATCTGATGATGCAAAACATGTCCCATACTATCCTGACCATGGCCATAACGGCGGCGATAACGACCGCTGCCCGGATATAGTCGACGATCTCGTACCTGACTTTCTCGGTTTTCAGGTAGTTCCACAGGGACTGCAAATATTCCATCCGGTTTTCTCTCCCTTGTTGACGCCTCCTTATAATAATAACACATTTTCCGGTTATTCATACCTAAGAGCGTCAATCGGGTCGAGAAGGGCGGCCTTGCGGGCCGGGTAGAGGCCGAAGAACAGGCCGATGAGTACCGAGAATATAAAGGCTATGGCAATGGACAGCGGTGACACGACAGTGTTCCAGCCGGCGAAGAAGGAAATGGCGCTTGAGCCGACGAGGCCGAGGGCAATGCCGATGAGGCCGCCGGTGACGCCGATGACAACCGCTTCGATAAGAAACTGGAGGAGAATGTTGCGATAGGTGGCGCCCAAGGCTTTGCGGATGCCGATTTCCCGCGTCCTTTCGGTCACCGATACCAGCATGATGTTCATGATGCCGATGCCGCCGACCACCAGCGAGATGGCGGCGATGTTGCCCAAAAGGAGGGTGATGGTGCTGGTGGTCTCCTGGGCGGTGGCCATGACCGCCGCCAGGTTGCGGACGGTGAAGTTGTCGGGCAGTCCGGGCGCCAGGTGGTGGCGCGACCGCAAGAGGACGGTTATATCTTCCTGGACTTGGTCGATGACGTCGGAGCTGGCTGCCTGGACGCTGATGTTGTTGAGGTAGGTTATGCCGAGCAGCCTTTCCTGGGCGGTGGTCAGCGGCACGATGACGAGGTCGTCCTGGTCCTGCCCCATCGACGACTGGCCTTTTGACTCGAGGACGCCGATCACCCGGAAGGGCGCCTTGTTGATGCGGATGGTCTGCCCCAACGGGGTTACGTCCCCGAACAGGTTGTCGGCGACTGTCTTGCCGATGACGGCCACG
Source organism: Bacillota bacterium (assembly GCA_023415075.1). Lineage (GTDB taxonomy): Bacteria > Bacillota > Negativicutes > Sporomusales > UBA7701 > JAEZLU01. The sequence continues at coordinate 18,023 of JAEZLU010000350.1, read as the reverse complement.
CGGGCACGGGTGTCGATATCCTTGGTGGAGAATACCGTACCGGTAGCCACGGAGAAGTTGCGGACGTCGAGGTACTCGGGGTTTGTGCCAAGAACGTTGGTCGTCCAGTTCTGATTGCCGTACACCAGTTGGTAGGAACGGTTGACGGCAGGGGCCACGGCGCTGACGCCGGCGATTTCCCGGCTGATGGCCTGGGCGTCGGCGTTGGTCAGGGTGGTGCTGGAACCGGCCGCCAGGCGGACGCCGGAGGGAGTGGTGGCCCCCGGCATTACGATGATGAGATTCGAGCCGAGACCGGCGATCGATGTTTCAACCTTTTGGCGGACGCCCATGCCGATGGATACCATGGCAATAACCGCGCCCACGCCGATGATGATGCCCAGCATGGTGAGGAAGGAGCGCAATTTATTGGCTTTTAGGCCTTCCAGGGCGATGAGTACGCTTTCCCAGAACATGGCGCACCTCCTCTATTGCCGCTCGTCGCGGATGATCTTGCCGTCGCGGACGTGGATGACCCGTTGGGCAAAGGCCGCGATATCCGGTTCGTGGGTGATCAGGATGATTGTCCGCCCCTGCTTGTGAAGGCTCTGGAAGATATCCATTATTTCGACCCCTGATTTGGAGTCGAGGTTGCCGGTGGGCTCGTCGGCCATGATGATGGCCGGGTCGTTGACCAGCGAGCGGGCGATGGCTACCCGCTGACGCTGACCGCCGGAAAGCTCGTTGGGCCGGTGATGCAGCCGTTCGCCCAGGCCGACAAGCGTCATGGCCTTGGCGGCCCGTTCCTGGCGGAGGCCTTTTTCGACGCCGGCGTAGACCATCGGCAGGGCGACATTCTGCAGGGCCGACATCCGCGGCAGCAGGTTGAAGTTCTGGAAAACGAAACCGATCTTTTTGTTGCGGACAAGGGCCAGGGCATCGTCGTCCATGTTGGCCACTTCCTGGCCGTCAAGCTCGTAGGAGCCGCTGGTCGGCCGGTCTAGGCAGCCGAGGATGTTCATCAGGGTCGATTTGCCTGAACCCGAGGGACCCATGATGGCGGTGAACTCGCCCTCGGCGACGTCTAGGCTGACGCCGGCCAGGGCGTGGACGATGTTATCGTCGCCCATTACGTATGTTTTGGTGATATCCTGGAGTGCGATTGTCATGCCGTCCCCTCCTTAACGGCCGAGCCCGCGGAGTGGGTTGCCGCCGGCCGGGGCCCCGCCGGTGGCGGGCGTCTGTGCTTTTGTTGTCAGGAGGATCTGGTCGCCGTCGTTAAGGCCGCTGACAACCTCGACCTTATCGTCGCTGGCCAGGCCCAACTGGACGGTTACGTTCTGCGGCTTGCCGTCCTTCATGACCTGGACGTACGACTGGCCCTTGTTCTGCTTGACGGCAGCCAGCGGCACAGCCAGGACGTTCTTGCTTTCGCCGATGAGGACGGATACCCTGGCGGTCATGGTCGGTTTGAGCAGGCCCTGGGGCGAATCTATGTCGACGGTAACTGGGTAGTAAACGACGTTTTGCTGGATGGTAGCTTTGTTGGAGACGTTGGAGACGACGCCGGTAAAGGTCTTGCCTGGGTGGGAGTCAACGGTGAAGGTGACCTTCTGGTTGACCTGGACTTTGCCGACGTCCGATTCGTCGACCTGGACGGAGATCTGCATTTTCGACATGTCGGCGATGGTCATAAGCACCATCGGAGTAGAAATACCGGGGGCCACCGTCTGGCCGGCCGGGATGGGCTTGCCGATGACGATGCCGTCTATGGGTGAGCGGATGATAGTGTCGTCAAGCTGGTCGGTGGCATCGTCGTAGGCGGCCTGGGCCACCTGATAGTCGGTGAGGGCGGTGTCGAGCTGCTGGGCAGACAGAGCGCCGGCCGCCGCCAGGCGGCTGGTACGCTCGTAGTTGGCCTGGGCGTTTATCAGCCGGGCCCGGGCCTGCGATACTGTGGTTTTCAGCCGGGTGTCGTCAAGGAGGATGAGGACCTGGTCGGTCTTGATCTGGTCGTTCTCATTGACTTTGACCTCGGTAATGCGGCCACTGATCTTCGAGCTGATATCGACGCTGTTGACGGGGGAGATGGTGCCGGTGGCCGAAACCACCGCCTGGACGTCCCCGCGTTCGACGGCTACCGTGGTGCCGGCGACCACCGGTTTGTTATTCTTGGAGTAGTAATATGTACCAGCCTGCACGCCGGCCGCGAGAATTACGATAACGATGAGCCATTTTTTATGTTGCCAGATCTTTTGCCAAATTGCCCGCATGTGAGCACCTCCAGCCCGTATGGCCATTTATAACTATTAGTGTACACTGTGCTGACTGACTAGTCAACAACTAGCTTTAGCTGGCGCGCCAGCTGCTGGTCGATAGTCTGTTCTAATATTACTATGACAGGCATTTGTGAAAAATGTATGACAAAAGCCCCGGCCTTGGTAGGCCGGGGCTTTTGTCTATCTTATCTGTCCGTTGCCGTTTATGATATATTTTACGCTGGTAAGTTCGGCCAAGCCCATGGGGCCGCGGGCGTGAAGCTTCTGGGTGCTAATGCCGATTTCGGCGCCGAAACCGAATTCGAAGCCGTCGGTAAAGCGGGTGGAGGCGTTTACATAGACAGCGGCGGCGTCGACTTCGGCCTGGAAGCGGCGGGCGCTGGCCAGCTCTGAGGTGACGATGGTCTCGGAGTGGCGGGTGCCATAGGTGGCGATGTGCTCGAGGGCTTCGTCGAGCGAGCCGACGATTTTGACGCCGGCGATAAGGTCAAGGTGTTCGATGGCCCATTCTTCGTCAGTAGCCGCCTTGACGGCGGGATGGTAGCAAACGGAACCGTTGCAGCCGCGGATTTCGACGCCGGCCTCGTGGTAGGCCTTGAGCATGGGCGGCAGGAAGTCGTCGGCAACCGCCCGGTGGACGAGCAGGGTTTCCATCGAGTTGCAGACCCCGGGGCGGGATACTTTGGCGTTGAAGGCGATGGCCTGGGCCATGGCCAGATCGGCTGAGGCGTCGACGTAAACGTGGCATACGCCGATGCCGGTTTCGATAACCGGCACGGTGCTGTTTTCGACTACGGTGCGGATGAGGCCGGCGCCGCCGCGGGGGATTATGACGTCGATGTATTCGTTAAGCTTGAGCATGGCGTTTACCGCCGCCCGGTCGGTGGTTTCAACGAGCTGGACGGCCCCGGCCGGCGCCCCAGCCGCTTCGGCGGCGGCGGCCAGCACCCGGGCGATCGCCAGGTTGGCTTCGATGGCCTCGGAGCCGCCGCGCAGGATAACGGCGTTGCCGGCTTTGAGGCAAAGGCCGGCGGCGTCGGCGGTGACGTTGGGCCGGGCCTCGTAAATGATGCCGATTACGCCTAGGGGCACACGGATTTTGGTTATTGCCAGGCCGTTCGGCCGCTGCCAGCCGGCGACCGTTTCACCGATGGGATCAGGCAGGGCAGCCGTTTCCCGCAGGCCATCGGCCATCGACTTGATGCGGCTATCGGTAAGGAGCAGCCGGTCAAGCAGGGCGGCGCTCAGGCCTTTGGCCCGCCCCTTTTCCATGTCGGCGGCGTTGGCGGCCAGGATGGCCGGTGCGGCTTTTTCCAGGCCGGCAGCCATGGCCGTGAGGGCGCTGTTTTTGACGGTGGTCGGCAAGGTGGCCAGGCGGGCGGCAGCTTGTTTGGCCAGCCGGCCTTTATCTTTGAGTTCGCTTAAATAATCCATATAATTTCCTCCTCATACCAAAAGGGCCAGGTTGTCGCGGTGGATAACCTCGTCGTAGGGTTTGCCGCCGAGGATGTCGGCGATCTGGTTGGTATGGGCCCCCATGATCCGGTGGATTTCGCCGGCGCTGTAGTTGGCGATACCGCGGGCGATCTCGCGACCTTCGGCGGTGTTGATGCGGATGGTGTTGCCGTGCTCGAATTCGCCATCGACCGCCTTGATACCGGCGGCCAGCAGGCTGGCTCCCTTGAGGATGGCCTGCTCGCAGCCTTTGTCGACCGTGACCGACCCGCGGACGCGGGCCCCGAAAGCCAGCCAGCGTTTGCGGACATGCAGCCGGTTAACCTTTGGCAGGAAGATGGTGCCTATATCGCCGCCGGCGAGGATATCGCGGATGACGCCGTCGCGGCTGCCGGCGGCGATGACCATGATGACGCCGGAGTTGACGGCGATTTTGGCGGCCTGAATCTTGGTGAACATGCCGCCCGTGCCGCGCTGGCTACCGGGACCGCCGGCCAGGTCCTCGATGGCCGGGGTAATGTCGGTTACCTCAGGGATGAAGGTAGCCGTCGGGTCGTCGGCCGGATTGGCGGTGTACAGGCCCTCGACGTCGGACAGGATGATGAGGGCGTCGGCGTCGACGATGCTGGCCACCATGGCCGACAGGGTGTCGTTATCGCCGATCTTGAGCTCATCGATGGCCACGGCGTCGTTTTCGTTGATAACAGGAATAACCCCCATGCTCAGAAGGGTCATGAGGGTGTTGCGGGAGTTGGCATAGCGGCTGCGGTTGACCGAGTCCTCACGGGTCAGGAGGACCTGAGCCACTACTTGGCCGTACTCGCCAAACAGTTTCTCGTAGGTGTGCATGAGGATGCCTTGGCCGATGGCCGCGGCCGCCTGTTTCTCCGGGATGTTTTTAGGCTTTTCCTTTAGACCCAGTCGGTCCATGCCGGCGCCCACCGCGCCGGAGGTTACCAGAATTATTTGTTTGCCCTGATTGGCCAGGTCGGACAGTTCGCGCACCAGTCTTTCGATCCGCAGCAGGTTTAGCTTGCCGGTGCTGTGGTTCAGCGTGCTTGTGCCCACTTTGACGACGATCCGTTTGGCCTCGGCCAGGTTTTGTCGTGCGAGCATCCTTCTCTCCCCTATCAAATGCAGGCTCCGGCCGGGGCCCGGCCATAGCCGGGCGCTTGGGCGCGGCTGGTCTGGCCGGCCCGCTGCGGGCCGGGGCCGGTTTGGTTCGTTCTCTGTTTACCGGTGCGGTCGGACCTGCAGGCGAATAGGCCGGGCTGACGGCTGACTTGGGCCGCCCTAGGCCGGTGTGCTTGCCGGTTGTCGGTTTCGCCGGCGAAGACGCCGGACGGGTGGATGATTTAGGCCTGGCCGGGCTGGTACGCTTACCGGCGGCCGGTTTTGCCGGCCGGGGGGCTTGGCCCGGTTTGGCCGAACGCGGTCGCGGCGTAGCCACCGGCGCCGGTTCTGCTGCAAGCATAGGTGCCGGCGGCGCTTTTTTGTCGCCGCCTTCGCCGGGGAATTCGATTTTTGGTTTGTCGGCGCTGCGGCGGTACAGGAGGCCGTTGCGGCCGATGGTTTGGACAAGTTCGGCCCCAGTGGCGGCCGCCAGTTCGACGATGGCCTCGGCCGGCTCGGCCGGGCTGTTTTTCAGCACCCGCACCTTGATGAGTTCACGGGTGGCGAGAACGCTGTCGGCACTGGCCACCAGGGCCGGGGCAACACCGGCTTTGCCGATCTGGATCACCGGGTCGAGGCTGGCGCCGAGGGCTTTCAGATGGCGTTTTTGTTTGTTGGTAAGCATGTCATCACCGGAGCCGGAGCCCCGCCTTTCGAAAATCTATTCCTTAAATTCGAATTCGAGGCCACGGATACGCACCGTGTCACCTTCGCTGATGCCCTTTTCCTTGAGGGCGGCGTCGATGCCGAGCCGCCGCCAGATGAGTTGGAAACGGCGGAGGGCCTCATCGTTGTCGAAGTTGGTCATAGCCACCAGTTTTTCGATGTCTTTGCCTTCCACTATGTAGGCGCCGTCGTCGTCCCGCCGGATGGTGTATTCCGAGGCGGCTGGTTTGGCGGTGTAGACAACGGTGTCATCAGGGGCCGGTTCTTCTTCCTTGTAGGCGGCCAGCAGGGCGGCCGCCCGCTCCATGAGCTGGGGCAGGCCGTCACCGGTGGCGGCCGAGATGGGGTATATTTCGCGACCTTCTTTGGCCATGTAGGCGGCGACCTTTTGGTAGGCGGCCTGAGCTTCCGGCAAATCCATCTTGTTGGCGGCGATTATCTGCGGCCGACTGGCCAGGCGCTCGTTGTACTGCCTCAGTTCGGCGTTGATTTTGTGATAGTCGTCGATAGGGTCGCGGCCCTCGAGGCCGGCTACGTCGAGGACATGGATGAGGACGCGGGTGCGCTCGATGTGGCGGAGAAAGTCGTGGCCAAGGCCTTTGCCTTCATGGGCGCCCTCGATGAGCCCGGGAATGTCGGCCAGGACGAAGCTCTGGCCTTCCCGCAGGCTGACCACCCCCAGCACAGGCGTCAGGGTGGTGAAATGGTAGTCGGCGATTTCCGGCTTGGCGGCCGAGACCCTGGCAAGGATACTGGATTTGCCGACGCTCGGATAACCTACCAGGCCGACGTCGGCCAGCACCTTGAGTTCAAGCAGAAGCACACGGTCCTCGCCCGGCTCGCCCTTTTCGGCGAAGGTGGGGGCCCGGTGGACGCTTGTGACAAAACGGGCGTTGCCGCGGCCGCCGCGGCCGCCCTTGGCCACTACGAGCTCCTGGCCTTCGGTCGTCAGGTCGCCGACAAGTTCGCCGGTGGCCTCGTCGCGGACAGTCGTGCCCGGGGGCACTTTTATGTACAGGTTGTCGCCCTGGCGGCCGAACATGTTGCTGGACTGGCCGTGCTCGCCGGCCGGCGCCTTGAATTTGCGCTTGTAGCGAAAATCGATGAGGGTGTTGAGGCTGGCGTCGACCACCAGGATGACGTCGCCGCCCCGCCCGCCGTCGCCGCCGCTGGGGCCGCCCTTGGGCACGAATTTTTCACGGCGGAAACTGGACATGCCGTTCCCGCCGTCGCCTGCTTCAACCTGGATTTTTGCACGGTCAATAAACATTCGATCACCTGAGGTCCTAAAGATTTCCTAGAGGTAATATACTCCGGCCGGGCTTATTTTATAAGCCGGCTTTCCGCTGGCAGTCGGGCTGTTCGTAATGGCGCCTGAGGGGCTCGGCGAGCAGGTCGGGGTTCTGGGCCAGGTCGTCGATATATTTGAGGGCTTTCTCGGTGCGGCCAAGCTGGATCATGGTCCGGATGACCTGCAGGTAGTTCATGAAGTCGTGGCGTTGGGCCCGTAGCAGTTTTTCCAGTTCGTCGCAGATCTCTTTGGCCATAGCGAGCCTCCTTGCCTGGTATTTACTGCATTCGCGCCGGCTGGCGGAAATTCCTGCATATATATAACGCCTGCGGCGAGTGCCGCAGGCCCAGGCCGTTGATAAATCCCCCGATGCGTCGTTGGCCTGCGGGACACTCCCCTCCGACGCACCTTTAGTGTACGCCTCCGGTCGTGTCCCTGGTCCGTCTAGCCTACGGGGATTTCTGAACGGCCTGGATATATATACAGAATGCCTGCGGCGAGTGCCGCAGGCATCATCGGAACTTACATCACGGCTTCTTCTAGCGGGTAGACGCTGACCTGACGGTTGTCGCGGCCCTTGCGCTCGAAGGCGACTTTGCCGGCGACCATGGCGAACAGGGTGTCGTCCTTGCCGATGCCGACGTTCTTGCCAGGGTGGAAGTGGGTACCCCGCTGGCGGACGAGGATGCTGCCGGCGGTAACCACCTGGCCGTCGCTGCGTTTCGCGCCAAGGCGCTTGGCTTCGCTGTCGCGGCCGTTGCGCGAGCTGCCGACGCCTTTTTTATGGGCAAAAAGTTGCAGATCAAATTTAAACATTGCCTTCACCTCCTGTGCTCTGCGATCCGAACACTGTGCGGACTTAATTTTTCGATCTCGGCCAGGCCGAGAAGCATAGTTTCGAGGATGGCGCCGGTTTCGGCGTCAGGGTGGCCGGTGAGTGCCAGGGCAAGCTTGCCGCTGGCGACCTCCAGGCTGATGTCCCGTCCGAGGTGCCGCTGAAGGCCCAGCACCGTCGCCTGAGTGAGAGCCGCCACGCCGGCGCAGACGATGTCCTGGCCGTGGGGGGCTGTGTTGGCGTGGCCGCTCGCCGTATAGCCGGTGATGGCGCCGGCGGCGTCACGGTAGATGTCAATCCTGACCATTGTTAGGCTTTGATTTTTTCGATAACCACTTTGCTGTACGGCTGGCGATGGCCCTGGCGCTTGCGGTAGTTAGACTTGGCCTTGTACTTGAAGACCAGGATTTTTTCGCCTTTGCCTTCGCCGACGACCTTGCCGGTAACCTTAGCGCCGGCTACAGTCGGCTGGCCGATGACCAGCTCGCCTTTCTTGGTGACCGCCAGGACGCGGTCGAAGGTTACGGTTTCGCCTTCGCCCTTGTCCAGCTTTTCGACGAGAACTTCGTCGCCTTCGCTGACGCGGTACTGTTTGCCGCCGGTTTCGATGATTGCGTACGTCATAAATTACACCTCCCTATTCTAGTTGGACTCGCCGTTAAAGGTACTCCGGCGGAAAGCCGCAGTTTAAGACCTTCTCCGAGCGGTTCGGGGAACCTGTGGCAGCCTTGACTGCCTACGTCATTGAATTTTATCATAAACGATGGGCATTTGTCAACAAATGGCCGTTATTCATGCGGTTTTCCCTGGTCTTTCGTCTGCAGAACCGAGTAGGCTTCGGCATCCATGGAGGCCACCGGCTCGACCGCCAGCGGCCTGGCCAGTTCCTTGGCCAGGGCCTCGAGCTCGCCCGGCCGCTTCAGAACTTCGGCTACCCGCGGGTGAACCTGGACGAGGAGCCTGCCCGTACCGGTCTGGCCTTTGGCCACAGCCCGCAGTTGGCGGCGGACGGTGATGGCCACCGTCTCGGGCGAGCGGACGTAGCCGCGGCCGCCGCAGCAGGGGCACTCGGCCTGCAGCACGGTGGCCAGGTCCTGGCGGACTTTCTTGCGGGTCATCTCGACCAGGCCGAGGCCGGTGAGGCCGACGACATTTGTACGAGTGCGGTCTTTCTTGAGGTGCTCGGTCAGGGCGGCCAGCACTGCTTGTTTGTGCTGGTCGCGGTCCATGTCGATAAAGTCGGCAATAATGATGCCGCCGATATCCCGCAGGCGGATCTGGCGGGCGATTTCGGCCGCCGCTTCGAGGTTAGCGGCAAAAACGGTGTCGGCCAGGCGGGTCTTGCCGACGAATTTGCCGGTGTTGACGTCGATAACGGTGAGGGCTTCGGTGCGGTCGATGATTATGTAGCCGCCGCACGGTAGGTTGACCCGCCGCTCGCTCAGTTTCTCGAGCTGCTGCTCAATGTCGTAGTGGCCGAAGATGTCCTCGCCCTGGTACAGCTCCAGCCGCGGCAGCAGCTCGGGCGATACGACCTTGACAAGTTCAACGACCCGGCTGTGGGCTTCGTGGTTGTCGATAACCAGTTTTTCGACCGTCGGCCCGAGGTAGTCGCGGACAATACGGATTAAGAGGTCGACATCGCGGTACAGGAGGGCCGGCGCTTTGGCCAGCTTGGCCCTGGCGGTAAGCGTCTGCCACAGGTTTACGAGATACTCGCAGTCTTTCCGGAGGTCATCTTCGCTGCGGCCCTCGGCGACGGTACGCACGACCAGCCCCATGCCCTGCGGGCAGACCTTGCCGGCAACTTCCTTGAGGCGCTTCCTTTCCTCGGCGGCGGCGATTCGCCGGGAAACGCCGAGGAACTTGACGGTCGGCATGAGGACGACGTAACGGCCGGGTAGAGTAAGGTGGGTGGTCAGCCGCGGACCTTTGCTGCCGATGGCGTCCTTGGCTACCTGGACGATAAGCTCCCGGCCGACGGTCATTTTCTCGCCTTTGCCGCGCTGACCGCCGCTGAGGTCGCCGACGTACAGAAAAGCGTTGCGGTCGCGGCCGATGTCGGCGAAGACGGCCTGCATGCCTGGCAGGACATTCTGAACTTTCCCTTTATAAATGTTGCCGACGATGTGACCGCTGTGGGTGCGCTCGATCGACACCTCGGCCAGGTCACCGTCCTCCAGGAGGGCCATGCGGGTCTCTTCCGGGGTGACGTTGACCACGATGGTCTTGGCCATTTTTTCTCCTCCCTGTCTGGCGGCTATAACTCCAGCGGGGTAGACCGGCCGGCCTTGCTGTCGATGTAAAGGCCAGTGCGGGTAATGAGGGCGGCGGCCGGGTCGGCCGGCAACGCGAAATCGGCTACCAGCGCGGCCAGCACTTCGGCCGGCTTTATGCTGCCGGTCGGCGTTATTTTCACGGTCATGGTCAGTTCCAGGCCTTCGGCCCGAACGCTGCCGGCGATATTGTCGACATACTGTTTTATATCGACCGAGCGCCGGCCTTTGGGGCTTTGTTTGACATAAGGCACGCTGGCCGCCTGGTTGAAGCGATCCAGGGCGACGGCGGCCAGTTCGGCAGCGCCGGTCAGCGGCACGGCCACCCGGTAGCTGGCCAGGTTGACGACCGCCATCAGCGATTTGTGCTGGGCGGTAATTTGCTTTATGCCGGTTATCGTCAGCCCTGCCGGCAGCTGGCCGGCCAGGGCGGCTTCGACGGTTGCCGCGCTGACGGTATCGTCCGCCAGCTCGATATCGAGGTACTCGGCCTCGCTGGTAACGCCGACCGACAGGGCCGACGCGAAGGCCAGCTTCATATGGGGATTGAAGCCTTCGGAGTAGGCCGCCGGCAGCTTGGAGCGCCGCAGGGCCCGTTCGACGGTGCGGGCATAGTCGAGGTGGGAGATGTAGCGGACGGCTTCGCCTTTGGTTATCGCCAGCCGAAAGATCGCGGTCATAGTGCACGCCCCCAGTCGATGATGTCGATGCCCAGTCCCTGGCAGACGCCGCAGCCGCGGCATTCGCCCCGCCGGCAATCGGCGGTGACTTCGCCGGCCATCGCCTGGCGGTATTCACTGGCAAGGAATTCTTTGTCGACGCCGGCGCCCAGGTGATCCCACGGCAGCGGTTCGTCCTGCGGCCGCTCGCGGGCGGCGTAAAAATCCGGGTCGATCCCTTCGCTGGCGAAGGCGTCCTGCCAGATGGCAAATTTGAAGAATTCGGACCAGCCGTCGAACTTGGCCCCCTGCCGCCAGGCGGCCAGCAGAACGCGCCCCAGGCGGCGGTCGCCGCGGGCGAATACGGCCTCGAGGTAACTGACCTGGGCATCGTGCCAGCTGAGCGAGATGCTGCGATCTTTGAACTGCGACCTGAGCAGCTGCTGCTTGCGCTCGAGCTCGGCGATGCTGTTCTGGCCGTACCACTGGAAAGGGGTATGGGATTTGGGGACAAAAGACGAGACACTGACCGATATCTTGGCGCCCCGCTTGCCGGTGACCTCGCGGAAAATGGCCTGCACTCTGCGGGCCAGAGCGGCGATGCCGACAATGTCTTCATCGGTTTCGGTCGGCAGGCCGATCATAAAGTAAAGTTTGACGCCCGACCAGCCGGCCCGGAAGGCGGCGCCCACCGCCTCTTCGAGATCCTTCTCGCTGACGCCTTTGTTGACGACGTCCCGCAGCCTCTGGGTGCCGGCCTCGGGAGCGAAGGTCAGGCCGCTTTTGCGGACCTTCTGGATTTCCTGGGCCAGCTGGATGGAAAAGCTGTCGATCCGTAGCGAGGGCAGGGAAACACTCACCCCTTGGTCTTTGAAGCGGTCGAGCAGCTTGACGACAAGGTCGTGCAGGCAGGAGTAGTCGGCCGAGCTGAGGGAGGTCAGCGATATTTCGCCGTAGCCGGTGCTGTCGACCAGTTCCTGGGCCAGCCGGACAAGGGTTTCCGGTCGCCGCTCGCGGACCGGCCGGTACAGGGTACCGGCCTGGCAGAACCGGCAGCCGCGGGTGCAGCCGCGGAAGAGTTCGAGCATGATGCGGTCATGAACGATTTCCAGAAAGGGCACTACCGGGCTTGTCGGGTAGGGGGCCTTTTCCAGGTCGGCGATAATCCGCTTTTCGATGCGCGCGGCGGCCGCCGGCTGAGTAGGCGTGGCCGCGGCCAGCGTCCCGTCGGCGTCGTAGGTAACGCTGTAGAAGGCGGGAACGTAAACACCGGCGATGGCGGCTACCCGCGTCAGGAACCCCTGGCGGCCGCCCGGCTTGCCGGCTTTTTTCCAGGCCACCAGGGCCGCCGCTACCTCGTCGATTGCCTCCTCGGCCTCGCCAAGGACGAAAAAGTCGATGAAGTCGGCCAGCGGCTCAGCGTTGAAGGCGCAAGGCCCGCCAGCGATGATGAAGGGGTGGTTGTCGCCGCGCTCGCCGCTCATAAGGGGTATGCCGGCCAAGTCGAGCATGTTGAGGATATTGGTATAACTGAGTTCGTACTGGAGGGTAAAGCCGACGAGATCGAATTCGGCCACCGGACGGTAGCTCTCCAGCGTGTAGAGGGGCAGGCCGCCAGTCCGCATCTCGGCTTCCATATCCGGCCAGGGGGCGTAAACCCGCTCGGCGGCCACATCATCCCGCCGGTTGAGGACATGATAGAGGATCTTCAGTCCCAAGTGGGACATGCCGACCTCGTAGACATCGGGAAAGGCCAGGGCCACCGTAGCGGCGACAGCCGCCGGGTCTTTTTTCACACTGTTCCATTCCTGGCCGGTATAGCGGGCCGGCTTGGCGACCCGGCTCAAGATGGCGGGGGGGATTTTTAGCATCGTATACCTCCGTGGGCTGTGTAAAGCGTTTGATAGTTTGTTGCTGCAAGTTTGTTGCATCTATTATTCCCATGGCCGGTGGTTTATCTAAACAAAAAGTCCGCCGCAAGCGGGCGCGGTCGAGTCAGCCGGCAACACCTGGAATTGAAAGGAAAGATGTCTTTTGTTGTTCTCCTGCCGATAGCGAAAATCCTGCAAACTATAAAAAATCGCCAATCCGGGCGTACAGGCCGCGGCGGGGCAGGTCGTCCCACACCTCGGTTTCGCTCAGCGTGCCCCGCAGGCGGCACTGTTCGTCAACCACCAGGATGAAGTTATAGTGGTCGGGAGCGAAGAGGCGGATGATGTTCCTGGCCGGCGTCGCTGCCGGAGCGGTGAAATGAGCGGTAGGCATTACCCCGCGGGCGGTCAGCTCGGCCTTGCGGCCGGCCAGCAGCCGCATGGCCCGGAAGCCGGCAACCGCCGTTTCGCTGCCGGCAGCCAGCCACAGGAAAACGGCGACGAACAGGAAGGTCAGGTTTATCGTGCCGGTTTGCCAGAGGTCCAGCCCGGTCAGCGCAACCAGTGCCCCTGCCAGCACCCGGCCAACGCCGGCGAGGGTGGCGGTAGCCTGGCTATAGTCGGCACGCACGGATAGAAGGGCCCGCAAGATGCGGCCGCCATCAAGGGGCAACGCCGGCAGGAGGTTAAACAGGGCCATTGTCAGGTTGGTTTTGAGGTAAAAGTCAAGTTGGCCGGCCCACGCCGGGAAATAGCCGCCGGCACAATAGAGGACGGCTGCCAAAACCAAACTGGCGAGTGGTCCGGCAGCCGCCATTATAATTTCGCACGCCGCCCCCGCCTCGGTCAGGCCGTCGATGCGGGCAACACCACCGAACGGCAGGAGTTCTATCTCCCTCACCCTGAACCCAAGAACGGTCGCGGCGGCGGCGTGCGCGGCCTCGTGCCACAGTACGGCCGCAAATACGCCGATGGCCTTGCCCCCCAGGCCGGCTAACGCAAAGAGAATAAGCAGGACTAAGAACCAGTTGTTGAGAACGAGCTGAACGCCTGCCAGCTTACCGGCTCGCAAGCTTTCACTTCCCTTCCCGTCCGGCTGTGTCGCCTTTGATCCGCGTAAAAGGATCGATGGCGCTACCCTTTTCCCGCACTTCAAAGTATAGCTGGGGGCCTGTCGCCATGCCGGTTTTGCCGACCCTGGCCACCACCTGGCCCTGGCTGACGGTCTCGCCCTCCTTGACCAGCACTTCCCCCAGGTGGCCGTAGAAGCTTTCGATGTCCTGGCCGTGTTCGATCACCAATACCTTGCCGTAGCGGGCGCTGTCGCCCACCATCTTGACCCGGCCGGCCGCCGCCGCTTTGACCGACGTGCCCAGTCCGCCTTCCAGGCGGACGCCTTCCTGCATGGTTTCCCGCCGCTGGCCGGCTTCGCTCTGCCAGCCGAACGGCGACAGCACCTTGCCGTCGACCGGCCTGGTCATATAAAGGAGAGGGTCGGCCGGCTTGGTGACGTTGCCGCCGATGCGCTTGAGGACCGAGACGTCCATATTTTTCGGGGCGTATTCGGCCAGCTTGTCGGCCAGATAGGCCAGGTCGGTTTCGGTCGTCAGGGTATAGCGCACCCCTTCGGTGACCGCCCGCCCCACCACTGAATCGGAAAAATGCAGGACATAGACGACGGCGAAAATAACGACCGCCGCCGCCAGGCGTTTCAGCCAGCCGTAGTTTTCCTCCGGCTCGCGGTGCTGCCAGGGATCTTTGTATTCCCAGCGGTTGTTTTTCCAGCGGCCGTTCCACTGTCTGGCCATCTTCTCTCCCCCACCCAAGGCGCATAATTTCCTAGGAAATCATATGCCGGGTGCGGCATAAAGATAACAAAAAAGTGCACAAGCAGGAGCTTGTACACACGGTAGCCGATAATACCCCTGTCAATAACGGGGCAGTTTGGCCTGTTCCTGACAGTAGGCCGCCGGACCGATTTCTTTCATCCGGTCGTTGATAGTCTGCCAGCGTTCCCGCAGGCGGCCGGAAAACTGCCGGTCGCACGGGTAATCGCCGCACTGGAAGCAGAAGTCCACGCCTTTTTCACGGTGGCAGGTCCTGGCGGCGCAGTCCAGCGGGCAGGTAACGTGGTCGCCGCGACAGCCGCTGCAGGCCGGCCTGGCCAATGCCGCCAGCACGGTCGCGAACTGTTCGTAGTGGGCGAACTCCGGCCGCCCGGCCGCTTTCATCGCCGCCAGCCGCTGATAATTGCCGAGAAGTTCCTGCAGCCTGGCGCTCAAAGCGCCGATCTCGCCGTCCTGCCGGTCGGCGCAGCGGCTGCAGTCCAGGCCGCAGGGGGCCAGCCGGGTGATAACTTCCTGGTAGTCCATCGCAATCGCTCCTTTGCCTAGGTTAAGGCCAAGGCCGTTCAGAACATGATCTTCTGGCGGCGCATGTAGATATTGAGCAGTATCCCGACACTCACCATATTTGTGGTGAGCGAACTTACGCCATAGCTCATGAGCGGCAGCGGAATGCCGGTGACCGGCATGATGCCGGCAGTCATGCCAACGTTGACCAGGACGTGGAAGGTAAGCATCGAGGTGATGCCGGTGGCCAGCAAAAGGCCGAAGTTGTCGCGGGCCTCGCCGGCAATCTTGACCCCCCGGTAGAGGAGGATAAAGTACAGGCCGAGGATGACAAAAGCGCCGACGAAGCCGAGTTCCTCGCCGATGACGGCGAAGATGAAGTCGGTGTGGTTTTCCGGCAGGAAGTTCAGCTGGCTCTGGGTACCGCTGAACAGGCCTTTGCCGAATAACATGCCTGAGCCAATGGCGATTTTCGACTGAATGATGTGATAGCCCGATCCCAGCGGGTCGACGTTGGGGTCGAGGAAAACGGTGAGCCGCTTTTTCTGGTAGTCTTTGAGGAAATGCCAGAAGATCGGCATGAAAGCCACGCCAACGCCGATGATTGTCCCCAGGTGCTTCATGCTGGCGCCGGCCATAAACAGCATACCGAAAAGGATGGCCAGAAACACCAGCGACGTGCCGAGGTCAGGCTGCTTGAGAACAAGCAGGAAGGGAATACCGACGAAGATGAAGACCGGGATGATGTCCTTGAAGGTGTTAAGCTGTCCCTGCTTTTTGTCCAGCAAATGGGCCAGCGATATAATCATGATAATTTTTGAGAACTCGGACGGCTGCAGGTTAATCGGGCCGATTTGAATCCACCGCTGGGCGCCCAGGGCCGACTGGCCGATAAACATGACGGCCAGCAGCATTATCAGGTTTACGCCGTAAAGCATGTTGGCGTATTTGCCGAGGGCTTTATAGTCAAAATTGAGGAAAATGATGATTATCAGGATATTGATAATGGCAAACAGGCCCTGGCGCTGGACGTACCAGTAACGGTCCTCGCCAGGTGTATTGACATGAGTGGCACTGCCAATGATAACAAGGCTTACCAGGATTACCAGCGCCGTCACCACAATCAGTGTATAATCAAGATTTTTCAACAGTCGTCGGCTGAGCATGTTTTACTAACCTTCCGTCCGTGCTTGGTCCTTACTCTTATTTATTATAATCGTATTTGCCCGGCACCGTCCAGCCAAAGTCAGTTACAAATAAACGAAGGCTGTCCAAAAACGCCCCGCTCCCTGAGGGAGCGCTGTGGACGGGCTTTTTAAACAGCCTTGCCTAATTTCTTGCCGATTATTCGGCGGATAGTACGCCGCGCTTCATACGGCTGACAGGAATATTGGCCACCAGGGCGACCTGGGAGCTGGTAGTCTGGGTCAGGCTTACTTCCATTTCCTTTTCGTTGATCTCCATGTAGTTGGAGATTACTTTTATCATATCTTCTTTGATGGTCTCCATGAACTGGGGGGAGACGTTGACCCGGTCGTGGACCAGGACAAGGCGGAGCCGTTCCTTGGCAATCTCTTTCGATCTCGGCGGCTCTTTGCCGAACATTTTCTGGAGCAGGTCAAACATGTTCATCCCTCCCTGAAGCCGAACAGTTTTTTCAGCCTGGTAAAAAAGCCATCGTTGGTTTCCATTGTCATCAGCGGCACGTTTTCGCCCATCATCCGGCGGACGATGTTCTTGTAGGCGGTGCTGGCCTGGGCTGCCGGGTTGACGATGGCCGGCTCGCCGCGGTTAGTGGAAATGACAATGTATTCGTCCTCGGGAATAATGCCCAGAAGATCGATGGCCAGGATTTCGATGATGTCATCGATGTCCATCATGTCGCCTTTTTTGACCATATGCGGCCGGATACGGTTGATGATAAGCTTGGGATTGCTCTTGCCCTCGGCTTCCAGGAGGCCGATTATCCGGTCGGCGTCCCTGACGGCCGAGACTTCCGGGGTAGTAACGATAACGGCGCGGTCGGCGCCGGCGATGGCGTTCTTGAAGCCTTGCTCGATACCGGCCGGGCAGTCGATGAGAACGTAGTCGAAGTCCTCGGCCAGGCTCTGGCACAGCTTCTGCATTTGTTCGGGGCTTACGGCGTTTTTGTCACGGGTCTGGGCAGCTGGCAGCAGAAACAGAGTCTCGTAGCGCTTGTCGCGAATCAGCGCTTGCTTTAGCCGGCAATTGCCCTCGGTAACGTCGACCAGGTCATAGACGATCCTGTTCTCCAGGCCCATCACGACGTCAAGATTCCGCAGGCCGATATCGGCGTCAACCAATACGACTTTTTTGCCCATAAGGGCGAATCCGGTACCAAGGTTGGCCGAGGTAGTAGTCTTGCCGACGCCCCCCTTGCCGGAGGTGATTACGATAACTTCACCCATCAGTTCTAGTCCCCCCTATCTGTTAGCTGGCTCGATTACAACTTTTCCGTTCATTATTCTGGCTGTTTCTATACAGGCCGGCTTGTCCAGGTCGTCGGGAGCCCGGGCGATCAGGCCGGCGATCCGCAGCTGTGTAGCGAGGATGCGGCCGGCGGTAATGGTGGCTGACTCGTCGCCGCGGGCCCCGGCGTGAGCCACACCCCGGCAGGCCCCCAGGATTATTATGTCACCACCGGCAATTACCCGGGCGCCGGCGTTGACGTCACCGATTACGACGACGGCGCCGTCATAGTTAACCTGCTGGCCGCTGCGTAGCGTTTTGCTGACAACCATGGCCTGGATTTCGTAATTCTCCCGCTCGCCAACCCCGGCTGCCCCAGCAAGGGCAACCGGCTCGCAGGCAGCCGGCCGAGCCTCCTGGCAAACAAGGCCGTGGCGGTCGAGCAGGGCTACCAACCGGGCCTTGTCATCGGCCGACAGGCGGCAGGCGGCTGGCAATCGCACCACCGTGCCGTCGGGAAAAAACTCGCTGGCGGCCGAAAGCTTGTCGTCAAGGCTGGCAAGGACGGCGGCGAATGCCACCCTGTCGTTCCAGGTAAGTTCAAGCCCGCCGTTTACTCCTTTGAAGGCGACGTCTTCCGCCATGTCAGCTCCTCAATATAACATAACATTTATACCTTTTCACTAGTTCGCCTTAAGCGGCTGATTTCCTGCCATTTATTCACATGGTGGCCAAGAAATCAGCAGGCCGTTAAATTT
>JAEZLU010000348.1 GCA_023415075.1 Bacillota bacterium | reverse complement strand
TTCGCCGTCCTTCCGGGCGATGAAAGAGCGGGCCGGCCGGGTGGCCCGCGGCGACCAGCCGGTGCTGCTGCAGGGCGAATCCGGCACCGGCAAGCAGCGCCTGGCCCATGGCATCCACCAGGCCAGTCCCCGGGCGGCGGGACCGCTTATAACAATGCGCTGCGGCGATATACCGTCCGAGCTTCTGGAAAGTGAGCTGCTGGGGACCACCAGCAGCGACGGCGGACATATCCCGGGAAAACTGGAACTGGCCCACGGCGGTACGCTGTTTATCGACGAGGTCGAGAAACTGCCGGCGTCGCTCGCGGCAAAACTGACAGCCTGCCTGACCACCGGCCGCCTGCCGCTGAAGCAGGAGGCGGCGCTTGCTGTGCGGGTGATTGCCGCCTGCGACGGCGATCTCAAGCGACTGGCCGACAAAGGAAAGTTTCCCGCCGACCTCTACGAGGCTGTGGCCAAAGCGGTTATTCGCGTTCCGCCCCTGCGGACCCGCCGCGAGGACATCCCGCTGCTGGCCGGCCATATAATCCAGGAGCTGGCCGAGCAGCACGCCATACCGGCCAAGGACATCGAACCGGCGGCGGTCGAGCTGCTCAACGGCTATGACTGGCCGGGCAACATCAAACAGCTTCAGGCGGTGGTCGAACAGGCCTTTTTCCGCACGCCGGGTGACAAGATCACGACCGGCGACATCCGACTGCCCGGCGACAGCGGGCCGGGCGACCTGTGGAAGGAGGACCGCGAGGTCTTCGTGGCCGCCTGGCGGGCCGCCCGCGGCAATATAAGCCGCCTGGCCGGCATGCTGGGCGTAAGCAGGGTGACTCTGTACAGGTACCTGCGCAAGTACGGCCTGGAAAAAGAATAAAAGCGGTCGTCGTTTGCGATCCGAAAACACAAAAGCCGCCTTGGGGCGGCTCGGTTCCCCCGTGGAGAAATGTGCGCGGCTAGTTAATAAGGCCATATGCACGGCGCCCCGCGGACGCGCAGCGACGCGTACTCGGGCGTACGCTAGCAAGCGCCCGCAAGGGGCAACAAAGCAGATGGCCTTAGTAGCTAGTCGCCTAATTTGCGGTAGGGTCCTGAAGACGTGGGAAAGTCAGCGTAAACGTCGACCCCTTGCCAGCGGCGCTGCTGACGGTTATTTCGCCATGATGGTCGTGCATTATCCGCTGGCAGATGGCCAGGCCGAGGCCGGTGCCGTCTTCCTTGGTGGTGAAAAAAGGCTTGAATATCTGACCGCTTATAGCCTCAGGCACGCCGTGGCCGTCGTCGGTGACGGCGATGCGAACGACGTCGGCGTCGGCGTCGGCAGCTACGGTGAGAGTACCGCCGGCGGTCATGGCCTGGAAGGCGTTACGACAGATATTGATAAGGACCTCTTTTATTTTTTCGCTGTTGCCGTGGACCCACAGCGGCCCGGCCGGCAGCCGCGGCACTATGGCGATTTGTGACAGGATGGCCTCGCCGTACAGCAGGTTTAGCAGGTCTTGGATGAGTTGAACGATATTGACCCGGCTGAATTTGATTTCCTGAGGCCTGGCCAGGGTGAGGAAATCGGAGAGAATGCTGTTTATATGGTTGATTTCCTCGGTGATGAGGCTGCAGTAGTCGACTGAGGTCTGATCGCTCTGCCTGGAAGCACGGGCCCGCAGCAACTGAACAAAGCCGCTTATCGACGTGAGCGGGTTGCGGACCTCGTGGACAGTACCGGCGGCCAGTTCGCCGACGCCGGCCAGTATCTCCAATTGCTGGATGCGGCGTTCGGTCTCCAGCAGGGATACCGCGTCCTTGATGACGACGAAGGCGCCGCCGCTCTTGCCGGCGTCTGCCGCCAGCGGGGTGGCGTCGACGATGGCCCGGATAGTTTGCTGGCGCCAGGGGAGGGCGATCTCGTTTCCCCGGAGGGCGAGGCCCTTAGTGGCCACGGGAATGAGCCAGGCCATTTCACCGAAAATCTCCTCAAGCCGACGGCCAAGGACGTTCTGCCGGTCGAGGGCGAATAATTCGGCGGCGGCCTTGTTGAAGAGGAAAAGGCGACAGTCGCCATCGATCGCGAAAGCGGCGGCGGGAACGGCCTCGCCGATGGCTTGGGCAGTGCTTAGCGGCAGTCTGTCCACAGGAAACCTCCTAGCGTATCTGGTAGGGATAATACTTCGCCTTATTTTCACAAATTCCTGTCCATAAA
Organism: Bacillota bacterium; assembly: GCA_023415075.1. Lineage (GTDB taxonomy): Bacteria > Bacillota > Negativicutes > Sporomusales > UBA7701 > JAEZLU01. The sequence continues at coordinate 5,654 of JAEZLU010000348.1, read as the reverse complement.
TTGGAAAAAAATTACTAAATCTTCCAGTAAATACATTTATTGTAGATGGGTGGTTGTTGGTGCGATTACGGAAGAAACCATGGATTGGTGAGGCCATCAAGGAGTATGGCGATATTGTAACCATGTCCGGCTATCCGGGCTGCTGGCACGAGGCCTTCGGGCGGCGGGCGCCGCTCAGGGTGGAACTCGGCACCGGCAGGGGACACTTCATAAGCGAGCTGGCGCGCAGGGAGCCGGCGGTGAACTTTGTCGGCGTCGAGGCCGAGCGGGATGTGATTTTTTATGCGGCCCGCAAGGTGCGGGAAAAGGCACTGGCCAATGTCCGCCTGCTGCATTTTGACGCCGGGAATATCGTCGCCGCTTTCGGTCCGGCTGAAGTTGAACGCTTGTATATTAATTTTTGCGATCCCTGGCCCAAGAGCCGGCATGCCAAACGCCGCCTGACCCACGGCCGCTTCCTGGCCATGTACAAGGTTATTCTGGCACCTAGCGGCCGGCTGTTCTTCAAAACCGACAACGCCGACCTCTTCGCCTTTTCCCTCGAGCAGGCGACCGAAGCCGGCCTCGGCCTTGAGAATGTCAACTATGATCTCCACGCCGCTGGCGCGGCCGATAATATCATGACCGAATACGAAGCCAAGTTCAGCGCCCTCGGGCAAAAGATCTTCGCCTGCGAGATGGTTTTTGTCTAAAAGCGGCAACTTAACAAACGTGGATACCGTGGCATACAATGTAGTAGCAAAAAATCTGGCAAATGGAGTGTGTTGCTATGCCACGGCCAACGGTTGTAAATGCCAAGCGCCAGCCGGTACCGCCGCTTAACCTGGAGGAGTTTAAGTTCTGGCTGCGGATAATGGAAGAGCATGCCCTGTTCATCAAAGCAGGGTTGCCTTGTGATAATGCTGCCCTACTGGGCGAGGCCGATACTTTTGCCCAGGAGCTGGCGGCCCTTAGAGCCCGTGCAGAAGCCGTGCCGTCGCCGCGGAAGTTCACCGAATTGGTTGCCGACACCGCGACGGTGGTGGGCGATTTGTACCGCTTCAAGCGGCAGCTCTTGCATCTTGTTTTGACCTGCCAGTTGGCGGGTTGTAATTTTGCCCTCGTTTTGGACCATATGTCCCGGGAAGCCGAGTATTTTCTGCAACTACTGGCGACCCTGTCCGGCGGACAGCCGCTTTACCAGGTGACCGGGGCCCGGGAAGTGGCTTTTTGGCTCAGGCTGATGGCCGACCATGCCGATTTCATGTCTCATCGCCTCGACCCGTCCGAGCGGCCGCTTGTCGAGACTGCCGACAATTTCGGCAGCGAGTTCGATGAGTTGTTCTTGCAAGGCCGCGATTTTGCCAGTATGCTAAGGGGCGAGGCGGGCGAGGTGCCGTCTTTCCGCCGCTTCCTCCAGGATGTGCGGGTTTCGACGCTGCGGCTGCGGGATTTTGAGCGGGCGGTCGAGGCGCTGGCGTGCGAGTGCAAGCTGGTGGGCTTGGTCCCGCCGCTGTGGGCTGATCATGTGCGCCGGGAGGCCGATCATTTCCTGCTGGTGCTGGCAATCCTCGAAAAGAGTACTTACGTGGCTCCGGCCGGGGCGGACGAAGAATTGGAGTATCTGAACCTGGAGGAGACGGCGTCGGCCGCTGTCGAACCGCTGTCGCCGGTAGCGCTGGCATCGACCGAGGCCGAGGAAACGGTGCCGGCCCCGGGTCTGCTGCCGACCGTCTTTGCGCCGCCGTCTGAGTATAGCGTTGCCGCCGCCCAGGAAGAGGCCGGCGGCGACGACGAAGATTACATCGAAGAGGAAGATCCGTTGCCGCCGCCCCCCCCGCCGGCGGCCAAGTACAAATGGAGCGGCAAGTGGCCGCGGCCGCTGGGCAGCCAGAAATAAACGCGAGCACCCCTTAAGACTAAGGGGTGCTCTTTTTTGCGGCTAAGGCTCGAGAACGGCCAGCGGGCTGAGGAGTTCCCGGCCGCTGGCCGTGAAGGAGAGTGGCCGGCGGTTGACGAGGTCGATGAAGGCGAGTTCGGCCGATGCGTTGCTGGTGGCTACGGCGAAGCGGCCACCGGCAACGAGGGCCAGGCGGGATACCGAGCGGCCGAGGAAGATGGCGCCGGAGGCCCGGCCGGCGGCCAGGTCGACGACGGCCACGCTGGCGCTGTCCTCGCAGGCTACATAGGCGGTGTCGTCCTGTACGGCGGCGTGGGCCGGGAACAGCCGCTGACCGGCGGCGCAGCGGGAGCACAGCAGCGGGATGACGGCCGGCGGGCCGCCGGCCGAAGGGTCGGCAACCACAAGGCCTTCGCCGCTGAAAGGGCTGGCGGTGAAGGGAACGACGAGGCGACCCTTTGGATCGCGGACAAGGTTTGTAGGCAAACCGCCTAGACGATAGGGCTGCCCCTGCGGGCCGTCCGGCCCGTAGGCGGCCAATAGGCCGCCGTCGCCGTATTCCCAGGCAGCCCACAGGCAGGAATCGCCGGCGGCCAGGCCGACGCACGGGCCGCAGCCGGCCGGCCGTTCCCAGGCTTCGACGCTGAGACTGGTCAAATTAAGGGCATACAGACTGCCTGTGGCGTCGGCCAGGTAGGCGATGCCGCCGGCAGCCAGAGCCAGGCGGGCGGGGTTGGTCAGGGCCAGCGGCAGGCGCTCGAGGAGCGGGCGGGCCAGGCTGAAGCGGCAGAGGGCGCCGGTGCCGCCATGACCGGTGAGAGCGACCAGGCCGACGCCGGTGGCCGGATCGGCGGCCATGTCGACAGGCGCCAGGCCTAACGGCAGGGGCAGATCGGCCAGGATTTCGCCGCTGGGTCCGTCAGCCAGCAGGACTGCGCCGGCGGCGGCGTCAAGCAGCAGCAATTTGAAAGGGGTGATGTCCAATATGTATCACCTCGCATAATCGGTGGTATATAATATTGGTGTTGTCGGCGTTTTGCCCATTGGGTAGCTTGGCCGTTTTTGGTATAATGGGTACAAAGCGGTTTTCGACCGGCGGAAAGGAGCAGGCGGTATGCGACGGTTGCCAGTCCCGTGGGCCAGTCCCGGCGAGGCGATATTCTATATCGTACTGATTCTTTTCGCCATCGGCACGATCAATGTTTTTAGCGCAAGCTTCGTTATGGCCGGCCAGCTCCTCGGCGACAGCTACTTTTTTCTCAAGCGCCATCTGATTTCTTTTCTGCTGGGTATGGTAGGTCTGGGTCTGGCGGTCCGCCTCGACTACCGCAGGCTGCCGCGTTATCTGCCGGTGATCGTCCTGGCGGTGCTGGCCCTCTTGGTGGCGGTGCATTTCGGCGGGGTGGACGCCAACGGCGCCCGCCGCTGGCTGCGAATCGGCTTCAAGTTCCAGCCGTCCGAACTGGCCAAGCTGGCGGCGATCCTGATGGCGGCAGCTTATCTCGGCCCGCGGCTTGAAAAGGAGCGGCCGGTGACCATTTTTTCTTGGCCGGTTATCGTCACCGGGGTGATGTTCTTTTTGGTGCTGCGGCAGCCGGATATGGGTACGGCCGTGGTTATCATGGGCCTCTGCCTGGTGCTTTATCTGCCGAGCGGTATTCCGCGGCAGCAGGTTTATGGCCTTCTTTTCTGCGGCGCCTGCGCCACCGTTTATCTGGTTTACGCTGCCGCCTACCGGGCCGAGCGGATCATGGCCTGGCTCGACCCCTGGACGTACGAGCAGACGAGCGGCTATCAGACCGTCCAGGCGCTGCTGGCCATCGGCTCCGGCAGCCTGCTCGGTACCGGTCTGGGCAAGGGGGCCAGCAAGTTCCACTACCTGCCTGAGGCCCACACCGACTTCGCCTTCGCCGTGCTCTGTCAGGAGATGGGCTTCGTCGGGGCGTTCCTGGTACTTATTCTCTTTGGGGCTCTGGCCTGGTACGGCATCAAGATCGCCCTCAAGGCCAGCGACGGCTTCGGCATGATGCTGGCGGCCGGTGTCACCTTCCTGGTGGTCGGCCAGGCGGTCGGCAATATCGCCATGGTGTCCGGGCTGCTGCCGGTAACCGGCATTCCCCTGCCGTTCATAAGTTTCGGCGGTACGTCGCTTATCGTCAACCTGCTGGCAATCGGCCTGCTTATTGGCGTCAGCCGGCGGGCCGGCAGCCCGGCCCCCAGGCCGGCCCGCCAGGAGCCGAAGACGACGTCGACCCGCCTAAAGCTGGTAAACCGGCCGACTCTGGGGAAATAGGCCTGAGGGCTGATGTTTAGACGGCCTGGCAACGGGGGCATAATGATACCAAACGACCGAGAAGGGAAGCGCGCGAAGTGCTTTGGCTTATCCGGGCCGGCGCCTATGCGCTCGGCGGTATCATTATCTGGCAGTTTCTTGACGGCAGCCAGCCGGTGGCCGGCCGAAAACTGGTCCTCGCCCCTGACGAGGCCCTGGTTTTCGGTGTATGTGCCGGCCTCAGCAACTACACCGGTTTCGACGTTACCTTGATAAGGCTGGCCTGGACGATTCTGGCCTGTTTTCGGGGCGCGGCCGTCCTCCTGTATATATTGGCTTTTCTGCTGATGCCGTGAAAGACCGACCACTGTGGTCGGTCTTTTCTCATTGTGGCATAACCAGCTTATTTCACATAAACTGTAGTAGGTCAATCTCGAAAGGAGGCAGCAACACTTGAATAACATGAGACCGAAATGGTTCGCGGAAGCGATGATGGACGGGGCGAAGGCGGATGAAATGATGATGGACATGGATGATCAGGTGGACGATGACAGTGAAATGCCCATGGATCATTACCCTATGGGCCACCACGATCATATGGCGATGATGGGCCATCACGATCATATGGCGATGATGGGCCATCACGACCATATGGCAATGATGGGCCACCATGAGCATATGGCGATGATGGGCCACCATGAGCATATGCTGCTGGCGCACGCCTACGTCCCCTGGCAGTGCTACCGCGAAGCGTTCTGTCCAAAGGAAGCCCTGATGCATGGCACCCTTTTCCCGGAACTATTCGGCGTGTACCCCATCCCCCAATAAAGGTGACGGAGGTGAATGATTCGTGGACCATGCAAACCAGGCCTCCATGCTGAAAAAGATCCAGGAGATGGAATTCGTGGCGGTCGAGCTAAATCTGTATCTCGATACCCATCCCTGCGACAAGGAGGCCCTTAACGATTATAACTGCGCGGTGGACGCTCTCCGACATATGAGGAAAGACTACGAATGCCAGTTCGGCCCGTTGTTCAATTTCGGCTGGGGCAGTCATTCGAGGATGCCCTGGCAGTGGATCGAAGGTCCGTGGCCCTGGGAAATTTAATCTTGAGGTAAGGAGCAAAGACGCGATGTGGATATATGAAAAAAAGCTGGAGCATCCGGTGCGGGTCAGCTGCCCGGACGTGAAGTTCGCCAAGATGGTCATAACCCAGTACGGAGGGCCGGACGGCGAACTGTCGGCGTCGCTAAGGTATCTGAACCAGCGCTACAGCATGCCCACCGACAACGCCAAGGCCGTACTGACCGATATCGGCACCGAGGAACTTGCTCACATGGAGATGATCGCCGCCCTGGTGTATAAGCTGGTGGATGGCGCCTGCCCGGAGGATTTCAAGGCGGCCGGCTGGGAAGGGCAGTGGACGCAGCATAACCATGGCCTGTTCTGGTCCGACGTCAACGGCGTGCCGTGGTCGGCCAAGTACATCGCCTGCCTGGGCG
>JAEZLU010000306.1 GCA_023415075.1 Bacillota bacterium | reverse complement strand
ACCATAGCAGCAAAACAGCTATGACGCCTTGTTTCTCGCCGTGCACTAGTTTGTACAGGTAGACTTGCATGGCTTCCCGTTGGCGCATGTCGGTTTCATCCTTACCAAGTTTACTTAGCTGATAATGCCAGGACCTCTTTTATGTGCTGAACGCTCCGGCGGGCGGCCCCCCGATTTTCCTGAATTATGGCCATAGCTTCCCGCCCCATGGCTTCGCGTTCGGCGTCGCCCTTAAGCAGGCGGACGAAGGTCTCACCCAGTTCGGCGCAGTCGTTGGCGGTGGCACAGGCCCTGCGGCCGCTGAACAGGGCGTAGCTGTCCTTGAAGTTGAACATGTGCGGTCCCACCACTATAGGTTTGCCGTGGGCGGCGGGCTCAAGTATGTTGTGGCCGCCCTGCGGAACAAGGCTGCCGCCTACATAGACAATGTCACCGATGCCGTAAATCCGGCCGAGTTCGCCGATGGTATCGAGAACGACAACGGCATGCTCACTACCGGCTTCCTGCCGGTCGGTGCGGCGGACGGCTTTGTAGCCGTATTTTTCGGCGAGGGCAACCACTTCGGCGCCCCGCAGGTTGTCGCGCGGCGCCAGTACAAGTCTGGCGTCCGGGAAGTCCTCCCGCACTTGGCTGAAGGCGGCTAGGACAAACTCCTCCTCGCCCTTGTGGGTGCTACCGGCAACAAGAATCGGCCAGCGGCCGGTTATGCCGAGTTCACCGGCCAGCCGCTCCCGTTCGCCGGGGCTGACGTCAGTATAGGTCTGGTCGAATTTTGTGTTGCCGGTGACAACAACCCGCCGCGGCTTAGCCCCCAATCTTATTATATACTGGGCGTCAATCGTCGACTGCATGCAGAAGCGGACAACGGTATTCAGCATCTCGCTTAAAATGCTGAACAGGTACTGGTAGCGGCTAACGCTCTTGTCGCTTATCCGGCCGTTGACCATCATGACCGGAATCCTGAGCGCATAGGCCGACATAAGAAAATTGGGCCAAAGTTCAGTCTCGACAAGCGCGAAAAGTTTGGGTCTTATCCGGCTTATGACCCACCGACCCAACAGCGGCAGGTCCAAAGGAAAGAAGATGATGCTGTCGGCTTCGGGGATGATCCGCTTGGCCATTTCGTAGCCGTTATGGGTAACGACCGACACCAGGACAGGCACCCCCGGCAGCTCGCGGCGAATCTCCTTGATTATCGGGCTGGTGGCGACTATCTCGCCGACCGAGGCGGCGTGAAGCCACAGGCAGTCTTTGCCGGCCACCGGTGTGAGGGCTTCTTTAGGCAGAAAACCGAAACTTTGCTTCAGCCGTTCGCCGAACCCCGCCTCGCGGATCAGGCGGAAAGCAAAGACCGGTATAGCCACAATAACAAGGATTATTGTCATCAGGTCGTATAGCAACTTCATATCCTATAACCGCTCCTAAGACCGCCCGGTTTAGTTATCGGCCTGCTGTAGATCGAACTGAACCTGGTATAGTTTGCTGTACAGGCCGCCGGCATCAATGAGGGCGGCATGGGAGCCGCGCTCGACAATTCGGCCTTTGTCCATGACCAGGATTATGCCGGCCCGCTGGACAGTGGACAGGCGATGGGCGATAACGAACGACGTGCGGCCAATCATCAGCTTGTCGAGCGCCTCCTGCACAAGGGCTTCGCTCTCGCTGTCGAGGGCCGAGGTAGCCTCGTCGAGGATAAGCACCCGCGGGTTCTTAAGGATGGCCCGGGCAATGGCGATGCGCTGGCGCTGTCCGCCGGACAGCTTGGTGCCGCGCTCGCCGATCTGGGTATCGTAGCCTTCAGGCATCCTCATGATGAAGTTGTGGGCGTTGGCCGCGTTGGCGGCCGCCATCACCGCTTCGCGGGGGGCGTCAAGGTCGCCGTAATGGATGTTTTCGTAGACGCTACCGTTGAACAGCATGGTTTCCTGCGGCACGATGCCGATTTGGCGGCGCAGCGAGTTCAGGGTGATTGTCTTGATGTCGATGCCGTCGATGGTAATCGTGCCGACAGTCGGCTCGTAAAAGCGGGGAATGAGGTTGGCAATCGTCGTCTTGCCGGCGCCGCTCGGGCCGACAATGGCCACAACCTGCCCGGGTCTGGCTTCCATGGTTATATCCAAAAGGGCCGGTTCGCCCGGCTTATACTCAAATGTCACATTGTCAAAAGCGACCTTGCCTTCGATGGGCGGTAATTCGGCAGCCCCCGGCCGGTCCTGGATTTCCGGTTCGGTGTCCAGCACTTCGAAGACCCGCTGGGCGGCGGCCATCGCCCGCTGGATGTTGCCGTACACCCGGCTGAGGCGTTTGATGGGGTTCGAAAGGTTGACGACATATATCAGGAAGGCGATCAGCGCCCCCGAGGTGATGTGGCCGCCGACGACTTCGCGGCCGCCGTACCAGATGATGACCGTTACACCGATGGCGGCGAGAAACTCAATGATCGGCGTAAGGGTGGCCATGAGCTGGGAGGCTTTCATCTGGGCCCGGAAGTTGTGGTAGTTTTCCCGGTTGAACCGTTCGATTTCGTAGTCTTCGCGGACGAAGGACTTGATTACCCGCACCGCCAGCACCGTTTCCTGGAGCACGGAAGTAATGTCGGCGGCCCGCTCCTGCATTACCGCGCCGGCCAGCCGCAGCTTTTTGCCGAAGATGTTGATTGCCTGCAAGACCAGCGGCAGGGTAATGAGCGTCAGCAGCGTCAACCGCCAGTGAATGGCGAACATCGCCGCCAGCGAGCCGATCAGGATGACGCCTTCGGTCACCATTTCAATGACGCTCTCCATCAGGGCGGTCTGGAGGGCCGCCACGTCGTTGGTGATATAGCTCATTATCGTTCCGGTCCGGCGGGTTTCAAAATAAGAGAGAGACAGCCGCTGCAGGTGCCGGTACAGGGCTTCACGGATATCGATTATCACCCGTTGGCCGACAAAAGCCATCAGGTAGGTCTGGCCGTAAAAAAAGATGCCCCGGAACAGGAAGACGACGATGATGCCACCGGCGATGATGTTGAGCATGACCATGTCCTTGGTTGCCAGCACATCGTCGATGACGTCCTTGATGATCCAAGGGACGTAAAGGTTGGCCGCCGCCGCAAATATAATGCAGAAAACGGCGAGGCCGATCTGGAAAAGATATGGCTTAACATACATGAGTAGCCGCAAGTATAGACTCATTTCGTTCCTCCGTGATCAGCCACTTCAATTATAACACCGGCTACGCGGCCAACGGCCCCGCTTTCCCCCAGTTTGCTGCGAACGGCGGCCAGATCGGCGGCCACCTGCTCCCGGCGGGCCGGCTCGGTCAGGAGCCTCACGGCCTCGTCGGCGATATTGGCGGCGTTGACCTCGTCCTGAATAAGTTCGGGAACGATCTGGCCGCCGGCGATGATGTTGGGCAAACCGATATGGGGAATCTTAACCAGGAGTTTTCCCAGATAATATGTAGCTGCGACCACCTTGTAGATTATCACCGTCGGCAGCCCCAGCAGCGAGGCTTCCAGCGTCGCCGTTCCCGAGGCGGCTACCGCAACGTCGCCGATTGTCATCAGATCGTAGGTGTTGTCGGTGGTAAGAGTAACCGGAACTCTATAACGGCTAATTATATTTTGCAATATTTCTCGGGAAATTGTCGAGGCCACCGGCAAGAAAAACTGGCAAGCAGGCACTCTTTCGCTTATTTTCTCGGCTGCAGCCAGCATTTCGGGCAGAAGTTTGTCAATTTCCTGCCGCCGGCTGCCGGGCATCAGGAGAACCACCGGCCTGGCCGGGTCGGCGCCGAAATGAAGGTAGGCCGCCTCTCTGGTCAGGGTAGGCTTGACAATATCGAGCAGCGGGTGGCCGACGAAGGTGACATTGGCGCCCGCCTGCCGGTAGATATCGGCCTCGAAGGGGAAGATCGCCGCAACCCGGGCCACCGTCTCGGCCACTTCCCTGGCCCGGCCTTTTCCCCAGGCCCACGCCGAGGGGCTGATATAGGACACAACCGGTATCCCCAGCTCCTTGGCAATCTTGGCCAAACGGACGTTAAAACCGGGGTAGTCGATGATAACAAGTACATCCGGCTTCTCCCGCCGCATGGCGTCAGCCAGGAAGGCCCGCAGCCGCAGCAGCTTGGGTAAGCTTTTAAGCACCTCGACCAGGCCCATGACGCCCAGGTCGGCGATATCGTAAACAAGCTCGACGCCGGCGGCCTGCATCATGTTGCCGCCCATGCCAAAAATCCGGATATCCGGCTCGCGGGCCCGGAGAGCGCTGGCGACGCTGGCGCCGTGGAGGTCACCCGAGGCTTCGCCCACCGAAATCATGACCTTGTGCATATCAGAAGCCTCCTCAGGCGGCCGCTTGTAGCAGGCAGCCCAAAACTCAAAGCACAGTCAAAAATACAAACCACAGACCATTGAGGCACAGAGATAGTTTCCCTCCTGTCTCCGTGTCTCTATGCCTCTGTGGCAAAAATCAGCGGGCAACGATGGTTATATTGTTCTCATCGGCCAGCGCCAGCACTTTCGCCCGGTCGACCAGCAGCGTTTTGCCTGCTTCGATGACCAAGGCCGCGGCGCCAGAGGCAATCATAATCCGGAGCGTGTCGGGACCGACGCTGGGAACGTCGAATCTAAGGTCCTGCTGGGGCTTGGCGACTTTGGCAACCACTACCCCACCCCTGCCCAGTTCACCGCCGCGGCGGATGCAGGCGTCGGTGCCCTCGATGGCTTCCACCGCCAGCACGGCCCGGTTTTTGACAACCACCGTCTGGCCTATGTCAAGGCGGCCAATTTCCTTGGCCATCTTGAAGCCCAGTTCCATGTCGGTTTCCTCGGCCGCGGTGGGCGGGCGGCGGGTCAGTAAGCCCGGCGCCGGCATAAGCGCCCTGATCATGGCGGTCTGGTCGAGGACGCCGATCCCCTCGGCGGCCAGTTCGCGGACAAAAGCCAGCATGATCGTGTCGTCGCTCTGGTCGGTCAGGCCGGCGAGCAGCCGCCTGATGCGCTCGTCCAGTTGGACGGCGCCGCTGAACATCAGTTCCTTGGTCACCTTGCCCAGCATGGTTACCTCGCCAACGCCCTCGTCTTTGAGGGTGGCAAGGATTCGCCCAAGCTCGCCGACGCTTATGCTATAAAACTTTGTTGCCGTCTGGGCCAACGCCGGGTCAACCCCCGGCACGACCCCGACGGCAATCACGGCAAAGCCCATGCCGCTAGCGGCACGGGCAAATTCTACCGGTAGTCGTCCAACCCCGGCCAACAAGCCTATTCTTTTCATCCTCAGTCTCCTTATTCGTCTTCGTCGCGGCGACCGCGGCAAATGCCGCGCTCGGCGTTACGAAGGAACCGCAGGAAGTGCTCAACTTCTTCGCAGGAATCAAGTTCCTGTTCCATCACGGCGATGGCCTGCGCCAGGATGAGGCCTGAGCGGAACAGGATCTTATAGGCCTTTTTCAGGTTACGGCGGGACAGTTCGCTGATGCCGGCCCGGGCCAAGCCTACGTTATTGAGGCCGCAGACTTTGGCCGGGTGCCCGTCGACGATAACGAAGGGCGGTACATCCTGTACTACTTTGGAAGCGCCGCCGATCATGGCATTGCGACCGATCTTGACGAACTGGTGAACGCCGGCCAGGCCGCCGATTACCGCCCGGTCTTCCACAACTACGTGGCCGGCCAGAGTCGCCGCGTTGGACATGACGACATTGTTGCCGACGACACAGTTATGGGCGACATGGGTATAAGCCATCAGCAGACAACCGGAGCCGACCCGGGTTTCCTCGCCCTCGCCGGTGGCCCGGTTAACGGTGGCGAACTCGCGGATCTTGCAGTTGTCGCCGATAAATACATAGCTCTTCTCGCCGCGGAACTTCAGGTCCTGCGGCTCGGTACCGATAGAGGCGCTGGGATAGATAACGCAGTTTTTGCCTATACTTGTCCAGCCGTCGATCACCACATGGGCGCCGATTTTAGTGCCGTCGCCGATAACGACGTTCTCGCCGATAACGGCGTAGGGACCAACCTCCACATCTTTGCCGATGCGGGCTCCCGGGTGGATAACGGCGGTTTCATGTATCTTACGAATTGGTATTACTACCGTTTCGGGTTTTAACATAACATCAGCTCCTCACTGTGTCACAGCGATTGTTGCTATCATAATCCGACTAGCCAGTCGAAAAATGACACGGCCTATACCGGCAAAAATGAGCGTGTAAAGACAATATCGCTGCTTATAATAATATTACATATAAAATATGCCACTTATATTGTTTTTGCTCCTATTTTGACGTCAGAGCAAACAGAAATTCGCCCTCAGCCACCAGTTCACCCTCGACGAACGCCTCCGCCCACACTTTGCCCATCGTGCCGCGAACTTTAACGAGCTCGGCTACCATCCGGACCTGATCGCCCGGTACCACCGGCCGACGGAATTTCACCCGGTCGATGCCGGCGAAAACTGCCAGTTTGCCCCGGTATTCGTCACCAACCAACATGGCGATGCCGCCTACCTGGGCCATGGCTTCGAGGAGCAGGACGCCGGGCATTATCGGTTTACCGGGAAAGTGTCCCTGGAAAAACTGCTCGTTTGCGGTCACGTTCTTGATGCCCACCGCCCGCTTCATGGGCTCCAGCTCGACGATGCGGTCCACCAACAGGAAGGGATAGCGGTGCGGAATAATGGCTTCGATCTGACTCACGGTCAACATGGTAGCAGTTCCTCCTCGTGTCACTTTTGCCAACTTGCGGCGATCTGTTTCGCCAGGGCGGTGTTGAGAGCATGACTGGACTTGGCGGCGATTATGTGGCCGCGAATACGGCCGGCCAGGGCCAAATCGCCGATTACATCAAGAATCTTGTGGCGTACCAATTCGTCGGGATATCGCAGCGGCGTCAGTACCTTGCCTTCGTCATAGATGACGACATTTTCCTGGTTTCCGCCCAGGCCCAGCCCCTGCGCATGCAGGGCGGCCACCTCATGCATGAAGCCGATGGTCCTGGCGGGAGCAATTTCCCGCATAAACAGCTCCGGGGTAATCTCGTAGTCGCCAAACTGAATGCCGATCAGGGGATGGGGATTGACGGAGGTAAAGCTGATCCTGAAGCCGTCATAAGGCAGAACGGCAATAAACTTATCCGGCTGCCGTATGGTGATTTCCCGGCTGATGTCGACATAGGCTCGCGGCCTATCCTGGGCCGCTATCCCGGCTTCCAGAATAAGCTTGGCGAAAGGCAGCGCACTGCCGTCAGCCACCGGCGGCTCAACCGAGTTTATTTCCACTAGGCAGTTGTCGACGCCCATCGCCGAAAACGCGGACAGCAAATGTTCGACAGTAAAAACTTTGGCGTCGCCATTTTCCAGAGTAGTAGCCCGCATGGTATTTGTTACGTTGGCCGCCGCCGCTCTTACCCGGGGAACTCCGGGCAGATCAACGCGGGCGAAAACAATGCCGGTTTCCGGCGGCGCCGGGTTCAGCGCGATCGATACCGGCTGCCCCGAATGCAGGCCAACGCCTTCGTAACAGGCGATTTTGGCCAGTGTAGTTTGCTGAGGCATGCTACTCCTCCTGATAAATAACTCTTATCAATTCTACACAACTTTTGTTATTCCTGCAAGGGGGCAATGCGGATCAGGCGATCCGCTTGCCCGCCAGCGTCTGGGCACTTGTATTCATCTGGTATTCGATAAGCTCTTTATAGCGCTGACCCACAGAGGAAGCCGGCGTAACAAAAACCTTGGCCGGCAGGCCTTCCTCGACAATCCGCCCCTTGTCCATCAGGACAATACGGTCGGCTACGTGGAGGGCGAAAGGCAGCTCATGGGTAACCACCAGCATCGAACTGGCACGGTACTTGGCCAGTTCCTCCATGACCACCAGCACCTCCCGCACCAGGATGGGGTCGAGGGAGGCGGTGGGTTCGTCCCACAGCATGAGCTCCGGCTCGAAGGCCAGAGCGCGGGCGATTCCCACCCGCTGCTGCTGGCCGCCGGAGAGTTCGCCCGGTTTTTGGCCGCAGGCGTTCTCGAGGCCGACCTTTTCCAAGGCGGCCAGCGCCTTTTCCCGGGCCAGTTCACGCGGCATTCCGCCCATGACCAGGCCCAGCATAACATTTTCCAGCGACGTCAGCCGCCCGATAAGGTTGAACTGCTGAAAGACGAAGCCGATACGTTTGCGCATCGCCCGCAGTTCCTCGGATGCCAGCGTGGTAATTTCGCGGCCGGCAAAGGTTATCTGGCCGCCGTCCGGCTCGATGAGCCGGTTGACGGTCCGGATGGTGGTGGATTTGCCGCAGCCGGAGGGACCCATCAGGACGACGGTTTCGCCCCGGCCCACCGACAGGCTGACGTCAGCCACGGCCACCACCTTGCCGAATGCTTTGCGAAGATTTTTTATCGTGAGCATAGTATCACCTCATTAGCGGAATTTTACCTTGCGGCCGTTCAATTTCTGCAGCAGGCCCGGCCGGCCGGCCGGCACAACGATCTCCCGCATGATTTCGTCCGTCGACAGGCCGAGTGCTTCACCGGCCATTACCTCTTCGGACGCCACCGGGCTGATTTTTTCGCAGTTGGCGGCTACCATAAGGCCGATGGCCGCCCCGAGAACCGGCACGCCAATCCACGGGAGGTAGGGGATACCGCCGCCGGCGATCATGAACATGGCTGTCAGCATGGTAGCACCGATAGCCATCCCGTAGCGATTTTCCAGGGCGGTGAAGGGTGTGAACCTGGCGATCCTGGCCCGCCAGCCGTCGCCTTTGACCCGGTTCGCCAGCCGGCGGCGCCGGATTACCGCCATGATCGCGGTATGGTCGAAAACCAGGAAGAGAACGGTGGCCGCCATGGCAGTCATCCCGGCCAGGATGGCCTTGACTTCCTGCAGCACCTGAAATATCTGGCCGCGGGCGTTAGGTTCGATAACCCCGAGAGCAGTCGAATACAGGGTAACTTTATCATGTCCCGCCTGGCGGTAGACAATGGGGGCCACCGCCTCGGTGCCGACATTGCTTGTCGTCAGGATCTGGATGCGCTCGCCGGGAATAACCTGGCCGGCGATGAACTTGTCGAGAATCTGCAGCGTGTGGCCGATATCCTCGTCCTTAAGGTTAGGCACGCTGGCGGCCATGTACTGAAGCTGGGCCGTTACCAGCGGCACGTTGATCTCCTGGACTTTGGCCAGTCGACCGTTCATTTCGGTCAGGTTGCCCCTGGCACCGGCGGCGTCGAAGGCCTTTAAGGTTGCCAGGGTGCTGCGGCCGCCGGTGACGACGCCGTCGATGGCCGTCCGGGCCTGACGGGCGTTGGCGGTCACGTTGTCGAGCGCCCCGAGGGCGTTTTTCACACTCACCAGGCTGCGCTGGGAACTAGTCAGGTTATCGATAGTCCCGGAATCGCCCTGGATGAGCTTGTAGACCTGCATAAGGCTGCCCAGGCCCTTGGCCGAGGTGTCCAGCTCAGCCTGCAGCGAGCTTGTGTCGATGGTGGCCAGCCCGCTGGTGGCCGCTTCAATGGCCGTTCCCGCCGACTGCACGCCGGCAAGGGTCTGTTCGACCGCCGCCACGCCGCTGCTGTAGTTGTCGAGGGCCGCGATGGCGATGCGGCTCATCGACTGGGCATCCTGGGCAAAACCGGGAATCTGGCCGGTAAGCTTGGCAGTCTCGTTCAGAGCGTTGCCCAGCTCCTGGCGCGGATTTTTGTAGCTGGCGGTAACCGCGGCGTTTGCCGCTGTATTATTGCTCAGCCGGTAGCCCGGGGTGTTGGTCAGCTGGCTGGCGTCACCCTGGACGATCACGCCTTCGGCTGTTCCGTCACCCTTGACGCCGGTAACCTGGACAATTGCGTTGCCTTTGACCGCAGCCGCACCGACTGCCGGCGGGGCCGCCGCCGCGCCCTGGAATACCACTGTATCGCCCTTGGCCAGCTTGCTGCCGGCTGCCGGGGTCAGGGTAACCTGGGAGGCGTAGGCGCTCAGGAACCGGCGCATTTCCATCATGGTGCTGACGGCATAGGTCATATCGTCGTTGTTGCCGTCAACTGAAACGTTCTCGGCATATTGCAGCCTGAGCTGGCCGCGCATATCGCCGGCAATCGCCTCACCCAGGCGGATGGGGTTTACCGGTTCACTGCCGACCGGGAAACTGATCTCAATTACCTGGTATTGCTTGAGGATATTATTGATTTGGCTTTCGACAGCCGAAGTTTTCTCAATTGACGACAAAATCACGCCCACAGCTGCGCCGTCGCGGAAAGCGAAGCGGACGCCGTCCATTTGCATGATCCGGTCCATCAGCATATTCTTGGCGCCTTCGGGAACGCCGCGGATGGTAACGCGCGGCTCGGACAAAACGCCGACGCCGGCGCCGCCCGGGATGCTGCCGAAGGTTTTGCCTAATTCCTCATATACCTTCTTGCTTTTGTATTCGGCCGGCAAGGCGATGAAGAAGCTGGTCTTGCCGGTGATGGTCGGGCCTTCTTTCATTTTGGCCCCCGGGAATGCTTCATCTATGATCTTCTGGATCTGCTGGCCGGCGTCTTCCTTCATCTCTTCGCGCACGTTGATGATAAGGTCGAACTCGCCGTAATCACCTACAAAGCTTGATAGAGTCTTGGAGAAGTAGGCGTTGGCCCCGAGCGACACCGCGCTCGCCAGCATCGACCCCACCAGAATGCTGACCACGATGAGGATCAATAT
>JAEZLU010000299.1 GCA_023415075.1 Bacillota bacterium | reverse complement strand
AACTATAAGCCCACCGGCATTTTCGGCGAATACGAACTGTCCCTCAGGTCCTGCCGGCGATTCTTCGCTAAAGGAGCCAAAAACCAATGAGCAGACTTGTCGCGAACAATATAACCAAATCCTTCGGTGGCGTTAAAGCCATCCAGGATTTTTCCTTCACCCTGGGCGACCACGACATCTGCAGCATCATCGGCCCCAATGGCGCCGGCAAGTCTACGGCCTTCAACTTGTTGACCGGCGTGTACCAGCTGGATGCCGGCGAGGTCTTCCTCGACGACAAGCCGCTGCACGGCCTGCCGCAGCACGAGATAACCCGGGCCGGCGTGGCCCGCACTTTCCAGAACATCCGCCTGTTCAAGGGGCTGAACGTGCTCGAGAATGTGATGACCGCCGCCGACCCGTATTCCGAGTACAATCTGCTTGACGTCATCTTCACCAGCCGCCGCAAGCGGGCCCGCGAGAAGGCGGTAGAGGATGAAGCCCGCGAGTACCTCAGCATCGTCGGCCTCAGCGGCTTCGAGCGCGAGAAACCGGAAAGCCTGCCTTACGGCAAGCAACGCATGCTTGAGGTGGCCAGGGCTCTGGCCACCAAGCCGAAGGTGCTGCTCCTCGACGAGCCGGCCGCCGGCCTTAACCCCAGCGAGGTACGCGACTTCATCACCCTGCTGCGGCGGCTGCACCAGGAATTCAAATTCTCCATCCTGATCATCGAGCACCGGATGGAGGTCGTCATGGAGCTGTCTTCGAAGATTTTCGTGCTCAACTTCGGTAAGCTGCTGGCCAGCGGTACCCCCCAGGAGATCCGCGACAACCGGGAAGTCACGGCAGCTTATATCGGCGAGGAGGACGAAGCATGCTCAGTGTAAAGGACCTCCAAGTGGCCTACGGCCATATCCAGGCTCTCCACGGCATCTCCCTCGAGGTGCCGGCCGGCCGCATCGTAAGCATCATCGGCTCTAACGGCGCCGGCAAGACGACGCTGCTTAACACTATTTCCGGCATCGTCAAGCAAAAGAGCGGTTCCATCCTGTTCGAGGGCAAGCCGCTGACCCGCTCGCCCCATGAGGTGGTAAAGCAGGGCATCGTCCAGGTGCCGGAAGGCCGGAAGATTTTTGCCGGCCTGACAGTGCGGGAAAACCTCCAGGCCGGCGGCTACATCGTCAAAGACTCCAGCCGGTTAAACCGCAGCCTTGAGCATATGCTTGACATGTACCCCATCCTGCGGGAACGCCAAAACCAGCAGGCCGGAACGCTATCGGGCGGCGAGCAGCAGATGCTGGCCATCTGCCGCGGCTTGATGTCCGAGCCCCAGCTCATCCTGCTGGACGAGCCGTCCCTCGGCCTGGCGCCGCTAATCGTCAAGGGGGTTTTCGAGCTTATCGCCCGCATTAGGAGCGAGGGCATCACCGTCGTCCTGGTCGAGCAGAACGCCAAAAAGGCGCTGGCCATCTGCGACTATGCCTATGTGCTGGAAAACGGCAAAATCATAATGGAGGGGCCGGGCAAGGCGCTGCTGTGCGACGATAAGATCAAGAAGGCCTACCTGGGCGATGGCTGATATGAAGATATTTAATATTGCGGCTGTGGCCGGTACCGAGTTTCCTGCCGGCCGGCGGACGCGGGTGCTGGCCGGTCCCGGTGCGCCGGCCGAGCCCGCGGGTTTTGTCCTGGGTCATGTGACCATATATCCCGGCGGCGAGGTGCCGCTGCACGAGCACGGCCAGGAGGAAGTCTATCTTATCGTCAGCGGCCGTGGCGTGCTGGCGCTGGCCGGCGAGGACCACCCGGTGGCAACCGGCGACTATGTGTATATCCGGCCGGGGACGCCCCACAACCTGCGCAATACGTCCGGCGAAGATATGATAATGGTTTTCTGCTACGCGCCGAAAAGTGTCGTCGACCATTGGCAGCAGGAACTGGCGGAAGGAGAGGGACATAAGTGAAGATAATCGATTGCGACGTCCTGGTGGTCGGCGGCGGCGGCGCCGCCCTGCGGGCGGCTCTGGCCGCCCGGGAAGCCGATCCGGCCCTCAAGGTGGTGCTGGCCACCAAGGGCATGTTAGGCAAGAGCGGCGTGACCGCCATCTCCTGTTCCGACCGTATGGCCTTCCACGCCACCCTCGACCACACCGAGCCCGGCGGAGCCGACGCCTGGAAGTACCATGCCGACGACATCTACCGCATCGGCGGCCAGGTGTCCGACCAGCCTTTGGCCGAGGTGCTGGCCCGTGGCGGCAAGGAGGCCTTCGCCTATCTCGACAAGCTGGGGGTGCCGTTCGCCAAGAAGAACGGCCTGGCCGACCAGTTCGTCACCGACGGCTCGGACTACGCCCGGGCCTGCTACACCGGCCCCCGCACCGCCAACCACATCGAGGAGGCCCTGGTGCGCGAGTTCGCCGAAGCGGCCATCGATACCTGCGAATTCACCGCCGTCCATGAGCTCATCCTCGACGGCGGCCGGGTGGTGGGCGCCATTGCCGTCGACACCCGTGAGAAGGATATAGACAAGGCGATATTCGCCTTCGCCACGCCGGCGGTCATACTGGCTACCGGTGGCGGCGGCTTGATCTACGAACACAACGTCTTTCCCGGCGGCATGACCGGCGACGGCTATGCCATGGCCTACGAGGCCGGGGCCGAGCTTGTCAACATGGAGTTCATCCAGCTCGGCATCGCCTCGACCAGGACCAAGTTCAACTGCTCCGGCAGCATGATGCGGGCCATTCCCCGCCTGATTAACGACAGCGGCGAGGAGATCCTAGCCAGGTATTTTCCGGCCGGCACGGCGCCGGCGGAAATCTTCAACACCTTGTTTAAAAAGGGCGCCAGCTGGCCGGTGAGCTACGAGCACAAGACCCATATCATCGACATCGCCCTCTACAAAGAATGGCAGGGCGGCCGCAAGGTCTACCTCGACTATAGCAGCAACCCGGCCGGCTTCGACTTCGATTTACTGACCGCCGATGTTCAGGCCCGCTACCGCAGCGAAATGCGGACCGACCTCGGCGAGGCGGCCCGCCGAGGCTCGCCGCTGGCCCGCCTGCAGGAGATAAACCAGGCGTCGATCGACTGGTTCAAAGAGCGGGGCATCGATATCGCCGGCGGCGATCTCATCGAGGTGGCGGCCTGCGCCCAGCATTTCCAGGGCGGCGTCAAAATCGATGCCCAGGCCCGCACGACGGTGGAAGGGCTGTGGGCGGCCGGCGAGACGGCCGGCGGCCAGCACGGCGCCAACCGGCCGGGCGGCAACGCCCTCCTCGACTGCCAGGTGTTCGGCAAAATTGCCGGCGAGGATGCGGCCCGGGCGGCCTCTAAGGCTAGGCCGGCCGACAAAACGGTTATTGCCGGCAAACTGGCTCGGTTTGCGGCTGACGCCGCGGCGCTGGCTAGCGGCGACATCGCCGCCCACGAACTGCGGCGGCGCCTGCAGGCGGCGATGGAGGCCAGCGCCAGCATCATCCGTACGACCGAGGGCCTGGCCAGGGGCAAGGCTGATCTAGCTGCTCTCGGCCTCCTGAGGCCGCAGCTCGACAGTCATGGCCTGTCCTTCTGCCTGGAAACCCGCGGCATGCTGGCGGTGGCGGCCATTGTGCTGGCCGCTGCAGCCGAGCGGGACGAGAGCCGGGGACCGCACCTCCGGTTCGCCAGCTTTGCCGACAATACGCCGCTGCCCCGCCGCGACCCGCAGTGGCAGAAGTACATCGTTGTCAGCAAAGGCGACGCCGGGCCGGTGCTCAGCGTGCGGCCGCCCCAGGCCTGAAAACAGGCGGTAATTCACGCTGTACCTAAAAAGCTTGGCCTCCGGGCCAGGCTTTTTTATTGGCTCTGTTCGTTCGTAACTGCTGTTGATTTTTGAGGTATTATCCATTTATTAAGGCTTTGGGTTTTCGTTGCCGCAGGACGCCATGCGCCGAAGTTCCGACTGGACGCGCCGTTCGAAAGCGGCGGCGGCCTAGCGGCCCGGAGCCACGGAGATCGTCGGTTTTTAGTGGAAAGTTGTTGGAATTTTTTGACCGCGGCGGCAGGAAAAATACGGGTACCGGTGAAATTATAACAGTAAAGTTGTATAGACGAGTAAGCGAATTTTGTCGCCGGCGGCGGCTAGCGGTCCGGGGGAACTAGGAGTGCGCTGACACCTATAAAATAAGAGGAGGTCAAGCAATGAACGATCAAGTAGCCTCCAAGGAAGAATACAGTCCTTACCGCAAATCTGACGAGGAGTGCGGCCATGCGGCGAAGAAGGTACTACAAGTATAGCGAATTTAGCGGAAGCGAGTGAGTGCCATGTCCAGTGAACTCGAGCAGCTCTTTGCCCAGCGGTTGGGCCGCTACCAGGCCACCGTGGCTCTGGAGCCAACCGACCGCATCCCCATCGCCTCGGGCACCAACACCTTTGCCGAGGTCTATTCCGGGGCCACCAACCAGGAGATCGTTTACGATCCCCAGAAGTGGCTGGAGGCCGAGAAGGCTTTTATCCGTGCCTTTCCGGAAACCGATGTGCTCAGGAACAACCGCTTCTGGGCGCCGTTGTACGACGCTATCGGCATCAAGACCTACAAGTTTCCCGGCCGCGACTTGCTGCCGACCGGCCAGATCCAGTTCGTCGAAGACGAATATATGAAAGGCGACGAGTATGACGCGCTGATAAGCAATCCCGCCAAATTCATGATGGGGCGGTTCATTCCGCGGGTGTTCGGCGAGATGGACAAAGGCCCGGCCCGTTCCCACTTCGCTTTCCTCAAGGCCGGCCTGGCCCAGGGCATGATGGCTGAAATCATGCGCAACCGGGCTATCGCTCTCCAGAACGAATGCGGCATGCCGCAGCCGATGAACGGCGCCTTCGTCGCGCCGTTCGACGCCCTGGCCGATGTGCTGCGGGGCCTTAGGGGCGCCCTTATGGACTGCTTCCGTCAGCCCGACAAGGTGATCGCCGCTTGCGAGACCCTTACGCCGATAATGGCCCGCTTCGCCCTGTCGACCGCCGACCCGCTGCGGCGCTATCCCATCTTCTGCCCGCTGCACAAGCCGACCTTCATGTCGCCCAAGCAGTTTGACACCTTTTTCTGGCCGTCATTTAAAAGGGTGCTGGAAATCATCATCGACAACGGCTATAAGGTCCGCGCCTACCTCGAGGGCGACTGGGGCAAGCACTGGCATCACTTCCTCGAATTGCCCAAAGGCACCGTGCTTTGCGACATCGACGACCAGGGTGACATTTTCAAGGCCAAGGCCGATATCGGCCACCATCAGTGCATCGCCGGCGGCATTTCCAGTTCGATGTTCATTCTCGGCACGCCGCAGGAAATCGACGAGCGGGTCAAGCTGCTATGCGAAACGGTGGGCAAGGGCGGCGGCTTTATCATCAGCGGCGGCTGCAATATCCCTTATACCACAAAACCGGAAAACTACCGAGCGATGATCGACGCGGTGCTGAAGTACGGCTGGTACGACAAGAGCATCAAGCCGCAGCCGCTGCCGCCACTGCCGGTCAAAGGCCAGATCGATTTCGGCAAGCCGGGCATGCTCACCCCTTGGGAGGTTAAGAAGGCGGAACTGGGCGGCGTCATCGGCGACGAGGACCTTATCAGAAAGCCCTGGGAGAGACTCGAAAGCATGGCCTTCAACTGGCTCTGGGCCTGGGCTATGTAGCCGCCGGCCCATTTACAATAACGCATGGATAGGGGGATGTGACAATGCAACCATTGGCTGAAGCGCTGCGCGACCTTGACGAGAAGAAGGTCTACAGCCTTGTCGACGAACAGGTGAAAAAGGGCGTGCCGGTCACGACGATAATCGCCGAACTCAACGAGGGCATGGTGGCTGTCGGCGAGCTGTTCGCCCAGGGGACTTATTTTTTGAGCGAGCTGATTTATTCCGGCGAAGTCCTGTCGAACGTGATGACCAGCCTGGAGCCGCTGCTAAAGGGCGCCACCGCCGGCGGCAGTTGCGGCAGGGTGATAATCGGCACCGTGAAAGGCGACATTCACGATATCGGCAAGAATATCGTCACAAGCCTCTTGCGCGGGTCGGGCTTCGAGGTCATCGACATGGGCGTCGA
>JAEZLU010000276.1 GCA_023415075.1 Bacillota bacterium | reverse complement strand
ACCCACAGAATCATCGAAAAAGTGATCAGGCTAATTATCAGCACATAAAGGCCGGCCCTTGTCATATCATTGGACTCGGCGGCAAAATAGATTGCCAGCGGTATGGTCTGGGTCTTGCCGGGAATATTGCCGGCCACCATGATGGTGGCGCCGAACTCGCCAAGAGCGCGGGCGAAGGAAAGCACGAGGCCGGCCACCAGGCCGGGCCAGGCCAGCGGCACCGTTATCGTCCAAAAAACCCTCCATTCGCCCGCTCCCAGCGTGCGGGCAGCGTCCTCCAATCTGGTGTCGATGCTCTGGAAAGCGGCCTTGGTGCTCTGGTACATGAGCGGAAAGGCTACCACCGTACCCGCCAGGACGGCGGCGTAGGGAGTGAAGATTATCTGGGTATGGAAGCATTCTTCGAGAAAACGCCCTACCGGTCCCTGCTTGCCGATAAGCACCAGTAGCAAGAAGCCGGTGACCACCGGCGGCAGCACCAGCGGCAGGGCAAAGACGGCCTCGACAGCCGCCTTGCCGGGGAACTCCCATTTGCGCATGACAAAAGCGAAGGCGACGCCGAAGATGAAAACAAAAACGAGGGAGACGAAAGCTACCTTTATTGAGAGAATCACCGGTTGCCATTCGGTCATCGAGGCACCTGCCTTACTGTTTTCCTCCCAGGGGACGCCAACCTCCAACTATCACGCTGGGCGCTCACTTGCCCATGACGAACCCGTATTTTTCAAAGACGGTTTTGCCTTCCGGCCCGGCCATGTAGGCAAGGAATTCCTCGGCGGCCTTCTGCTGCTTGGAGCACGTGAGGACGGCCGCCGGATAGATTATCGGCTGGTGAGAGCCCTCAGGGGCGGTGGCGGCGATCTTCACCTTGTTGCTGGCGGCGGCGTCGGTCTTGTAAACGATGCCGGCCTCGACATTGCCGGTCTCGACATAGGTGAGAACGGTGCGGACATCCTTGGCGTATACCGTTTTGTCTTTTAGCTGATCCCAGATGCCCATCTTCCGGAGAACCTCCTGGGCGTACTGGCCGGCCGGCACGACGGCCGGTTCGCCCACGCTGAGCTTCTGGACGCTAGCTTTGGTCAGGTCTTCGAATTTCGCCAGTCCCAACGTTGACTTTTCCGGCACAATAAGTACAAGCTTGTTTTCCACCAGGTTTTTGCGGGTGGCCTTGTTTACCATGTTCTTGGCCTCAAGCTCGTCCATCTGCTTGGGGGCCGCCGAGATAAAGATATCGGCCGGTGCACCCTGCTCGATCTGTTTCTGCAGCGACCCCGAGGCCCCCAGGTTGAATACCAGTTTGACGTTCGGGGTTTTCTTCTGGTAGTTGGCCTGGATTTCCGCCAGCGCGTCCTTGAGGCTGACGGCGGCCGATATGTTGAGTTCCACGGGCTGAGCGGCGGCCGACGGGGGCGCCTGCTGGGCCCCGCCGCAGCCGGCGGCGAGCACAAGCACCGCTACCAGCCCGATAATCATCGGCAATGACCACTTTTTCATAGTTTCTTCCTCCTTTTTATCCGGTAACGCCAGGTTATATACTGGCAGTTTTCGATAAGGCCTGTTTCCGGGCTGTCAAACAGCAATAGCCATTCCCTATCAACCCGGTAACCACCCTATAAAGTAAATGGGAAACAAAAACATCAGCCAACGTAACCCAACAAAAACTACGTTCGCTGACACGGCAGTGTATCGTCAATATTGACAGCCGCTCAAATTCTCCTAAGAGAATAAGCAAACGGGAAGGGCATCAATATAACCGAACAAAAACAAACAAAAACGTTATGGTGTTATTATACAATTTGCGGTAATATTAACGCAAGAGGTTTTGTAAAGAATAACCGCTCTGAGTACGAGGTAATAAGATGGCAGAAACCGTTTCGTACACCCCGGAAGAAGTGGCCAAACTTCTTAAGATTACCCGTTTTACCGTTTATGAAATGATCAAACGGGGCGATCTGGCAGCCTACAGGATAGGCCGCAAAGTACGGGTGGAAGCGCCCGACCTGGAGGCGTATATCAAAAAATCCAAAGGGGCGGCGGGAATTGCCGTATCCCAGGTCGTCAGACCGCCCGATCAGGTAATTCTGCCGGGGGATGAACTGATTATATGCGGGCAGGATATTGCTCTGGATATACTGACCCGTCATCTGGAGAAAGCGCTGCTCAACGTGCGCATCCTACGGAACTACAGCGGCAGCATCGACGGCCTCCTGGCCCTCTACCACGGCAAAGCCAATGCAGTGACGGCCCACCTTTGGGACAGCGACACCGATACGTACAACACCCCTTATGTCCGAAGGTTGCTGCCCGGCCACCGCACCTTGATAGTAAACCTGGCTTTTCGCACCGAGGGCTTTTACGTAAGCAAAGGTAATCCTAAAGAAATCAGGACCTGGTCCGACCTGACCAAGCCCGGCATACGGTTCGTGAACCGCGAGCGCGGTTCGGGCGCCCGGGTACTGCTGGACGAGAAACTCCGGCAGCTTGATATCGACCGTGATAATATAGCCGGGTACGAGCGGGAGGAAGCCAGCCATCTGGCGGTTGCCAGCTGCGTGGCTCGCGGCGAAGCCGATGTCGGCCTGGGCATCGAAAAGGCGGC
>JAEZLU010000265.1 GCA_023415075.1 Bacillota bacterium | reverse complement strand
TCAGGATATAGTTGGGGCTGGTCGTCTGGACGAGCTGGAGCATGGCCTTGAGCCGCGGCACGCTGATGCGGCCCTCGCGGCAGTGGACCATCGAGCACTGGGTCATGGCGCCGATAATCTTGTGGGTGCTCTGGGCGCAGATGTCGGCGCCGACGTCGAGGGCCTGCAGCGGCAGGCGCTCGGAGAAATGCAGGTGTGGCCCGTGGGCCTCGTCGACCACCACCGGCATATTATGGTCGTGGACAATATCGACGATCCGCCTGAGGTCGGTGGCCACCCCGTAGTAAGTCGGGTTGATGATGAGCACGCCTTTGGCGTCGGGGTGCTGCTGGACAGCGTCCTCGACCGTCTGCGGCGTCACCCCCATGGTGATGCCGAGGTAGAGGTCGACCTCGGGGTGCATGAAAACCGGCGTCGCCCCGGCGAGGATGATACCGCCGATGATCGAGCGGTGGGCGTTGCGGGGCACGATTATCTTGTCGCCGGGACCGGCGATCGTAAGGATCATCGCGTAGATGCCGCCAGTGGTCCCGTTAACTACAAAAAAGCTGTGGTCCGAACCGTACAGCCCGGCTGCCAGGTCCTGGGCCTCCTTGATGCAGCCGTGGGGCTCGTGGAGATCGTCCAGTTCGGGCATGAGCGCCAGATCGAGAGCCAGAGCCTCGCGGCCGATGATGCTCTCGAGCAGCGGGTGCATGCCCTTGCCCTGCTTATGGCCGGGTGTATGAAAAGGAATGGCTCCGTCATTCACGTAGTGCGTCATTGCTGCGAGCAAAGGCGTGTCCGCCTGCGACAAGACGGGCAATAAATCCACCTCCAGAGTTCGGCCAAAAGCGCGGTTTATTTGACAGGGCATCATTCTATCTAGTTTGAGCGTTATTGCTTGAAATCATTATTTATTGTATCACAGCGCCCCCGCCTATACAACAAACTAATATATATACTCTGTAAATTTATGTAAAATACACCCCTGCCGACAGCGCCGGTAGGGGTGTTTGTCGCCCTGTTGGCTAAAGCTAGGAGAATCCATCGGCTATCACCGCCAGGCAAGCATGTTGCCCGGGACGGTGCCGGTTTTGGCCACCGTCCCGGCGGGCAACTCTATGACGTAACGGCTGCCCGAACAGGCCGCCAGCCGCCCCGGCGCCAGGTAGGGCACTACCTCCAGGACCCGGTTGTCGGCGGCGGCGAACACGACGTCGATGGCATAATTCATGCCGAAAGTGTGGACACTGCCGCACGGTTTGATGACAAGGCCGGCACCGTCCGGTAGGCTTTTGCTGCCCAGCAGGCCCCTGAGCCTTGTGAAAAAGCTGTCAGCCAGCCGCGCCTCGCCGGCCAATGTCCGGCCGGTTGTCAGATTGACGATTTCCATGACTATTTCTTGCCAAACGTGGTAAAGATCTGGATGGCCGCCGGGCCGAGAAGAATTACGAACAGGGTGGGGAAAATACACAGGACCAGCGGAAACAGCATCTTAACCGGCGCTTTCATGGCCTGCTCCTGGGCCCGCTGACGGCGCTTTTCGCGCATGGATGCCGACTGTACCCGCAGGACGTTGCCGATGCTGACCCCCAGTTGGTCGGCCTGCACCAGCGCTGTGGTGAAGAGCGACAGATCGGCCACGTTGCAGCGTAGGCCCATGGCGTGCAGAGCCTCCCGCCGCGGCACACCCATCCGGATCTCCTGCAGCACCCTGGTAAACTCGTCCACCAGCGCTCCCTTCATCTTTTCCGACAGCTTGGCCAGCGCCCCGTCGAAGCCTAGACCGGCCTCGACGCTGACTGTCAGCAGGTCCAGCACGTCAGGGAGCGTTTTTTGGATGCTGGCCTTGCGGGCCGCCGTTTTTTGGCCGAGGAGCAGGACAGGCAGCGCGGCGCCTAAAGCGAACGCCAGCATCGCCAGTCCCACCATCTTTTGCCCCGGCGCGCCGACGAGCATGGCCAGGGAAACGGTCACAACAGGGAAAGCGGCGGCGAGAAAGGCGCACATCAGCAGGAACCTGTCGGTGGTGAGCCCGCCGAAGCCGCCGGCGGCGATCAGCCTTTCCTCCACCGCGCGGCGCACCGCCGCCGGCGCGAACCGGCCCAGACTGGCGGCCAGGCTGCCGGTAAGGGGTGACAATACCCGCTGGGCGAAGGGCCTGGCCAGTTCTTCATCGATGTCGCTCCGGCCGGCGGTAATGGCTTCCAGGGCCTTTAGCCGCATGCCGACCTGGACTTGCACCGGCGCATAAGTTGACAGCAGGAGATACAAAAGGGTAAAAATGGTCAGGAAAGCGACAAGGCTTATAAGTAGCAACATATTCTCCACCCCGCTTACTTGGCCCAGAAGATTTCGTTCGGTACGTTGACGCTGTTGGCCGCCAGCTTTTCGAGGAATTTCGGCCGGATGCCGGTGGGCTTGACGCGGCCGATGATTTTGCCGTTCTCGTCCTTGCCGGTCTGTTCGAAGACAAAAATATCCTGAAGGGTAATGACATCCCCTTCCATGCCCTGCACCTCGGTCAGATGGGTAATCCTGCGGCTGCCGTCGCGCAGCCTGGCCTGCTGGACGATCAGGTCGACCGCCGAGGCGGTCTGCTCGCGGATGGCCCGCACCGGCAAGTCCATGCCGGCCATCAGCACCATGGTTTCCAGACGGCTGAGCATATCGCGGGGGCTGTTGG
>JAEZLU010000250.1 GCA_023415075.1 Bacillota bacterium | reverse complement strand
TGGGCCATTCCCATCGGCGACTATGTGCTGAGCTGCAGCAATGTCGAGCGGGTCGAGCGCGATACCCGGCTCAGGGAGTCGCTGTCAAAGGCCCTGCCGCTTATTGCCAAGGTGGCCGGCGGCGAGGCCGTGCTGTTCGACAGCGGCGGCACCCGCCTGGAAAGCGTCGACCACAACGGGCTCCAGAACGACCGTTTCATCGGCCGGGTCAGCAAGGCGGCCCAGCAGGCGATGAAAACCCAGGAACCGGTTATCGGCGAATCGATATCGGTCCAGGGGGCGATGGCCGTCCGTATCCCGATTACCCAGAAGTACGGCCTGGGCTTCAACAACGAGATGATGGTAAGCCGTAAGCAGAAACTCATCGAGGAAGTCAAGAAGTTCCAGTATGCCAAATACAATCTCCATGACATCGTCGGCGAGAGCGAGGCCATCAAGCGCTGCAAGAAGATGATCAGGCACGTCGCCAACGGCATCTCGTCGGTGCTTATTTACGGCGACACCGGCACCGGCAAGGAGCTGCTAGCCCAGGCCATCCATAACGCCAGCGACCGGCGCGACAAGCCGTTCATCGCTACCAACTGCGGCGCCCTGCCGCCGTCGCTGATTGAAAGCAACCTGTTCGGCTATATCGAAGGCTCGTTCACCGGCGCCAAGAAGGGCGGCGCCAAGGGGATTTTCGAAGAGGCCAACGGCGGCACGGTGTTCCTCGATGAGATCAGCGAAATGGACTGGGACCTGCAGGCCAAGCTGCTGCGGGTGCTGCAGGAGCGTGAGGTCGTGCCGATCGGCAGCACCAAGCCGGTGGCGATTGACGTCCGCATCGTTGCCTCCACCAACAAGAACCTTAAGCAGCTGATGGCTGAGGGTAAATTCCGCGAGGACCTTTTTTACCGCCTCAACGTCGTCGATATCCGCATGCCGACCCTCAAGGAAAGGCACGACGATATTCCCCTTTTGACCAGGTTTTTTATCGGCAAGTTCAACAAGATTCTCGGCAAAAATGTCCAGCATGTCGATGAGGCGGTTTATGCCATCCTCAGCAACTACTCCTGGCCGGGCAATGTCCGTGAGCTGCAGAACACAGTGGAGCGGGCTTTGAACATGGTCGGCTTCGAGGAGACGGTGCTGGCGCCCCATCACCTGCCGGCAAACTTCGCAACCGAGGGCGGCGTTTCATCTTATCAGCTTACCGAAGCCGATACCGACCTGGCGTCGGTGGTAAAGAACGTCGAAAAACAGGTAATTACCAGAGTGCTGCGGGAAAAGGGCGGTAACCGCACCGAGACGGCCCGCAAGCTTGGCCTGAGTATCGCCACTTTGTGGCGGAAGATGAAGGAATATGAGATAGGCGACTAGTTGCGAAACAGGAGGAAGTTATGGCGGAACAAACGGACAAGGTATTCAGCTATTATGAACGGGTTTTGCCGGACGTGCACAAGGTGCTGGGCGGCGAGGTCGGCGTGACGCTGACCGACCGGGAAAAGATACTTGTTTATATCCCGGGCCGGGAGCTTGACCTCAAAGCCTACCCGGGGACTGAGCTTAAACCTGGCAGCGGTATTTACCGGGCGGTCCACGAAAACCGCCAGGTCGCGGCCCGGGTGGACAAGAAGCTCTACGGCGTGCCTTATTTGGCCATGGCCGTGCCGATCGCCGGCGACGATGGCGAAGTAATCGGCTCGATCGCCATAACTCAGCCGCTCGTTGTTCAGGAAAAGCTCAACGAGATGGCTACCAGCCTTAACCAGACCACCTGCACGCTCGCCGGCATAACCGAGGAAGTATCGGCCCAGACCCAGGAAATACTGGCCGGCTGCCAGGAACTGGTGAGGGTGGTCCGCGATTCCAATGAGCGGGCCGGTGAGACCGATCAGGTGCTGGGCCTGGTGCGGTCGATCGCCGGCCAGACCAACCTGCTCGGCCTCAACGCGGCCATCGAAGCTGCCAGGGTCGGCGACCAGGGCCGGGGCTTCGGCGTAGTGGCCGGCGAGATTCGCAAGCTGGCGGCTGATAGCACCGATTCGGTGAATAAGATCGCCGAAACAATCAAGGCGGTGCAGGCCGGTAGCGAGCTGACCCGCGGCCGGATCGAGCAGATTGCCGAGTCGATAGGCCAGATCGCTGCAGCGATGACCGAGATAGCCAACGCTGCCCAGCAGGCCGGTACCATGGTCCGCGAGCTCGACGCCCTGGCCGAGAAGCTTAACCATAGTAACTAAGGTGCGGCGTCATTTCAATAATGAAAAGGGGTTCCGCAGTCAAGGCGGCTGAAAGGCGCCGGACAGGCCGTTGACACTAACGGGACAGCCCCGGCGTGCCGGCAAAAGCAAAGGCGCTTTTCAATTATGAAAGGCGCCTTCGTTTTTGCAAATAGCGGCAAGCCTTGATATACTTGGGTTGACCGGATCGCCTTTTCGATTTTGAAAAGGTAAGTGGCGATTATCGGCAAAAGACCGGCGGCAAAATCCTTTGGTTGCTGTTTTTAGCCGACTGTTTTTCCGATGTGTGTCGGTTTTTAGCATAAAAATTACCGAGATTGTCGAAGCTACCGGTCTGCCTGGTTGTCTTTGCCTGCTGTCGGGCCGGTCAGCGACGGAAGTACGATAAAATAAGGCGATAAACGGTCTGCTGGTACAATTCTTGCTATATTAACCGGTGATACAATAAGGAGGTTGTGGGGATGGCAAAGCAAACGGTCAGTTTTGTACTCAACGGAAAACCAGTAACCGCCGAAGTTACGCCCGAACAACTGTTGGTCGATTTACTGCGCGACGACCTCGGGCTGACGGGAACTAAAAAGGGTTGCGGGGTCGGCGAATGCGGCGCCTGTACAATCATAATCGATGGCAAGGCCGTGAATTCCTGCCTGGTGCTCGCGGCCACTGCCGACGGCTGCAAGATCGAGACAATCGAGGGTGTGCGCGACGGCAACAAGCTCCACCGCCTCCAGCAGGCCTTCGTCGACCACGGGGCGGTCCAGTGCGGTTTCTGCACCCCCGGAATGATCATGTCGGCCAAGGCGTTGCTTGATGAAAATCCCCAGCCGACCCGCCGGGAAATCGAGGTGGCCTTGTCCGGCAATATGTGCCGCTGCACAGGCTATAAGAAGATTGTCGACGCGGTCCAGACGGCGGCGACCGCGAAGGAGGGCTAAGGATGAGCGGATCGGGAGTTGGCGCATCAATAAAGAAGGCTGATGCCATTCCGAAGGTGACCGGGGCGGCAATTTTCGCGGCCGATATCCAAAAGCCGGGGATGCTGTTCGCCAAGGTGCTGCGCAGCAAAGTGGCCCACGCCGAGCTGACCGGCATCGACACGAGTGAGGCGGCCCGCCAGCCTGGCGTCGTCCGCGTGCTTACGGCCGACGACGTGCCCGGCCCCAATGGTGTGGGCATCATCATCAAAGACGAGCCGGTGCTGTGCAAGGATAAGATTCGCCGGATGGGCGACGCCCTGGCCCTTGTGGTGGCCGAGTCCGAAGAGGCGGCCGCGGCGGCCTGCGCTTTGGTCAAAGTGAGCTACCGCGAGCTGCCGACGGTGTTTGACGCCCGCGAGGCCATGAAGCCCGGGGCGCCGGTCGTCCATTCGACCAACGTGCTGGGAGTCCAGCGCATCCGCAAGGGCGACGTCGAAGCCGCTTTTGCCCAGGCCGACATTATCGTCGAGAATACCTACACCACCCAGATGGTCGAGCACGCCTACATTGAGCCTGAGGCCGGCGTCGGCGAATACGACGGCGATATGCTGACCCTGTGGGTGTCGACTCAGAATGTCCATTTCGACCGCAAGGAAGTGGCCCGCAACCTTAAGCTGCCGGTTAACAAGGTGCGGATTATCCAGACCGTGACCGGTGGCGGCTTCGGCGGCAAGCTGGATATTTCGGTGCAGTGCTACCTGGCGCTGGCCGCCTATCACACCCGCCGGCCGGTGAAGATGGTGTATACGCGCGAAGAGTCGATGATAAGCTCGGCCAAACGTCATCCTTATTATATAGAGTATAAGACCGGGGCGACCAAGGAGGGCAAGCTGCTGGCGGTGAAGACGACCATCATCGGCGACACCGGGGCCTACGCCTCCTATGGGCCGGCCGTCCTTATCCGGGCCGCCGTCCACGCCACCGGCCCCTACGAGGTGCCCAACGTGTACGCCGACGCCTTTACGGTGTACACCAACAACCCGATGGCCGGGGCGATGCGCGGCTTCGGCGTGCCCCAGATGGCCTTCGCCCACGAGTCCCAGATGGACCAGGTAGCTGAGCGGGCCGGCATTTCGCCAGTGGCCGTCCGTCAACTGAACTGCCTGCGGGCCGGCGGCGTCACGGCGACCGGCCAAGTGCTGGCGAGCAGCGTGGGGATTCTGGCGACGATCGAGCAAGCGGCCGAACAGGCCGGGATAATCTGCGGCAATTGCAGCGAATGGGGGGTAAGGGCGTGAAAAAGCGGGGAATAGGCGTAGGCTGCATGTGGTACGGCGTGGGCAACACCGCCCTGCCGAACCCGGCCTCGGCCTTCGTGGAATGGCTTGACGACGGGACCGTCAATCTGCTGATCGGCTGCGCCGATATCGGCCAGGGATCGGACACCATCATGGCCCAGATTGCCGCCGAAGAACTGGGGATTGGCGCCGAGGATGTGTACGTGACCTCGGCCGATACGCTGGTGACGCCGGAAGGCGGGGCGACCTCGGCCAGCCGGCAGACATACATAACCGGCAACGCCGTCAGACTGGCCGCCGCCGAAGCTAAGGAGGTCGCCATCGGCGAGGCGGCGATAATGCTGAAAAAGGACGCCGGCAGCATCGCTTTCGCCGGCGGGGTGGTGTACGCCGACGGCCAAGCCACCGCCACCAAGGTGACCGACGTCATCGCCAACTGCCGCAAGAAAGGCAAGCTGACGCTGGGCAAGGGCTGGTTCAATCCGGACACGACGTCGCTCGACCCCCAGACCGGCCAGGGGTCGCCTTACGGGACCTATGCCTTCGCCACCCAGGTGGCCGAGGTCGAGGTCAACACCGAAACCGGCAAGGTCGAGGTGCTTAAGCTGGTGGCCGCCCATGATGTCGGCACGGCGATAAATCCCCAGCTTGTCGAAGGCCAGATCGAGGGCGGCTCGGCCATGGGCCTGGGCTACGGTCTGCTGGAGGAGGTCACGGTGGCCGGCGGCACTATCAAGAATAATAATTTTACCGATTATCTTTTGCCTACCGTCCTCGATGTTCCCGCGATCACTTCGATCATCGTCGAGGACAAGGCGCCTAGCGGTCCTTTCGGGGCCAAAGGGGTGGGCGAGCCGGCTCTGATACCTACGGCTGCGGCTATAGCCAACGCTGTGTATAACGCCATTGGCGTACGCATCTTTTCGCTACCAATCACTCCCGAAAGGGTCCTCGAGGCTTTGGCGAAAGCCAGGGCCGAACGGTAAGCGACGAGGTAGTCTGGGATAAGGGGGTATGCGGTTAAGTCTAGCTAGCACTAAAATATAAGCAAAATGGGAGGTTAAGTAATGTCGACAATTGCTGAACGACTGGGAAATCTTCCGCTTGGCAAGTTCCACTGGCGCTTGCTCCTGGTAATGTGTTTGGGCTGGGGCTTCGATTCCATGGACACCGGTATTGTCTCATTCGTTATGCCAACCCTTATGAAGGCCTGGAATCTCACGCCGACCCAGGTGGGCTACATCGGCAGCATCGGCCTGGTGGGCATGGCGATCGGCGCCCTGCTGGCCGGTACGATAGCCGACTACCTCGGCCGCAAAAAAGTATTCGCCGCCACGCTCCTTATCTACAGCCTCGGCACCGGGGCCTGCGGTCTGTCGCCCAACTTCGAAACGCTGCTGTTCTTCCGCTTCCTGGTTGGCTTTGGCCTGGGCGGCCAGCTACCGGTCGCGGTCACTCTGATGAGCGAGTATTCGCCGACCAAGCAGCGCGGCATGATGATAGTACTGCTGGAAAGCGCCTGGGCCTTCGGCTGGCTGGCGGCCTCGCTCATCGCCTTTAATCTCATTCCCAAGTACGGCTGGCAGTTTGCGTTCTATCTCGGCGCCATCCCGGCGCTGTACGTCTTCTGGCTGTGGCGCATCGTGCCTGAGTCGGCCATGTTCCTTATGCGTAAAGGCCGGGCTCAGGAAGCTCATGATCTGGTAAGCAAGATTGAACAAGAGCTTGGCGTTCCGGTGGGCCCAATGCCTACGGCGGCGGCTCAGACGGCGGCGACCGCTGCCTCCTTCAGCGTCGGCCAGCTGTTCTCCGGCAAGTATCTGCGGAGCACCATCTGCCTGTGGATCCTCTGGTTCGGCATCGTCTTCTCCTACTACGGCATCTTTATGTGGCTGCCGACCATCCTGGTCAAAGCCGGCCACGATATGGTAAAGTCGTTCGAGTTCGTTCTCTGGATGACGGTTGCCCAGATCCCCGGCTACGGCGTGGCGGCATATTGCGTCGACAAGTTCGGCCGCAAGCCGTCTATGGCCGTTTTCATCATCGGCTGCGCCTTTACCGCCTATATGTTCGGCGGCGCGAAAACATCCGCGGATATCTATCTCTGGGGCTGCTCGATGTCCTTCTTCAACCTGGCGGCCTGGGGCGTTCTCTACACCTACTCGCCTGAACTTTACCCGACTGAAGCCCGGTCGACCGGCGTGGGCTGGGCGGCATCCTTCGGGCGCTGCGGCGGCATTCTGGCGCCGCTGGTCGTCGGCTGGATGCTGACGGGTCCGGAAATGATTTCGTCCGTGTTCGTGATGTTCACCGGCGTGCTGATAGTTGTCGCCCTCGATATGATCATCCTCGGCCGCGAAACCAAGCAGCAGGCCCTGCACTAAAAAGACCCAAGGTGTACTCGGGGCAGCGGGGGCGTATCGCCCCCGCGGCCTCAAAATAAAGGAGGCATAACCATGTCGGTAGTGGTAATCACCAACATCGGGACACTGGTGTCCGGCGACATTAAGCAGCCCATTCTGAAGGGCGACACCATCGTCATCGAGGAAACCAAGATCAAGGCGGTCGGCGGCAAGGAGCTTGCCGGACAGTATCCGGACGCCAAGGTGATCGACGCCGGCGGGATGACCGTGATGCCGGGCCTCATCGACTCCCACGTTCATCCGGTGATCGGCGACTATACGCCGCGCCAGAAGATGAGCGATTTCATCGACAGTTCGCTCCACGGCGGCGTGACCAGTATGATTTCCGCCGGCGAGTGCCATACCCCGGGCCGGCCGACCGATCCGGCGGGCGTTAAAGCCCTGGCCGTTCTGGCAGCCAAGTCGTTCGCCAAAGCCCGCCCGGGCGGCGTCAAAGTGCACGGCGGCGCCGTAATCCTGGAAAAAGGCCTGACGGAAGCCGATTTTGCCGAGCTGGCGGCGGCCGGCGTCTGGCTGGTCGGCGAGGTCGGCCTCGGTTCGATCAAGAAACCGGAAGATGCCGCGCCGATGGTCAAATGGGCCAAGAAAAACGGCATGAAGGTCATGATGCACACCGGCGGTACCTCGATTCCCGGCAGCTCCACCGTGACGGCCCAGGACGTGATAACCGTCCAGCCTGACGTCGTCTCCCATATCAACGGCGGCCCGACCGCGGTTTCGCCCGCAGAAGTCGCCCGCCTTATCGACGAGACCGACTTTGCTCTCGAAATCGTTCAATGCGGCAATCCCAAAGTGGCCGACCTGGTAGCCCGCACCCTGAAAGCCAAAGGCCGCCTGGACCGGATTATTATCGGCAACGACGCTCCCTCCGGCACCGGGGTCATCCCCCTCGGCGTCCTGCGGACAATAACCCAGCTGGCCAGCTGTTCCGACATCCCGGCCGAGCAGGCCGTGGCCATGGCCAGCGGCAACACTGCCCGCGTTTACGGCCTGAACACCGGCGTGATCGCCCCCGGCAAGGACGCCGACCTGGTGATCGCCGACAAACCGATGGGCTCGGTGGGCGACGACGCCCTGGCGGCGATGGCCGCCGGCGACCTGCCCGGCGTGGCGA
Source organism: Bacillota bacterium (assembly GCA_023415075.1). Lineage (GTDB taxonomy): Bacteria > Bacillota > Negativicutes > Sporomusales > UBA7701 > JAEZLU01. The sequence continues at coordinate 12,973 of JAEZLU010000250.1, read as the reverse complement.
TGGTCATCGTCGACGGCCAGATCAAGGTCAACAAGAGCCGTAACACGCCGCCGGCAGCCGGCAGCGTCAAGTAGCGGAAAACCGCCGGGAGGATTGGCTTATGATAACCATTGACAAAGAACTCTGCAAAGGCTGCGGCCTGTGTGTCAAAAATTGCCCGCAGGCGGCGGTAATTGTCGTTGAAAAAAAAGCGGTCACCAATGACAAGTGTTCGAGCTGCGGGGTATGCGTGCGGGTCTGCCCGTTCCAGGCAGTAACCAAGGAGGCCCGGACCCATGCCGGCGCAGTGATCTGCTATTCCTGCCCGGTGCAGTGCGAGATTCGCGTCGACTGCACGGGCGCCTGCCGGCGCTACACCAACATTAAAGGCAAGCTTGTCCGCAACCGGCCGCTGGTCCGCGAGAACGAGCGGGCCGCCCAGCCCAATCCCGTCCTGCCGGCCAAGCCGCTCATCACCGCGGTCGGCGCCGGTACCGAGTATCCCTGTTGCCGGCCGGCGCCCCATATCGTCGCCGACACCATCGACGGGGTTGAAGTGGTGACCGTGGTTACCGAAGCGCCGCTCAGCTATAGCGGCGTCAAAGTGAAGATCGACGCCAACGCCCATATCGGCGACGAAGGCGCCAAAATCCTCCGCGACGGCATGGTCGTCGGCATGGTTGATACCGAGGAGTACGGCGCCAAGATGCTGTCGATCGGCGGTGCCAACATCCTGAGCGGCCGTTCGGGCTTCGCCGCTGCCAGGACGGTAGTCGAACTGGCCAACGGTGAACGGGTCACCCTCCAGGTGGAGAAGGGCAGCAAACTGGAGCTCCAGGTCGGTTGCCCGCCAATTATTGACGGCGTCCAGGAGAAGAAGATGCGGGTCGGCTGCGGCAGCGCCACCGTCGGCATGTTCGCCAGGGCGATGCGCGAAGCGGTGGAAGAGGCCATAATTCTCGACCACCACGTTATCGGCCTGTTGTCCGAACACCGGGCCGGCGAAGAGGTCGGCATGAAGTACAGCGGCGTCGTGCCGAACGGCCGTAAGAGCACCCGCGGCCGCTATTTCGGAGATCCCGGCCACGGCTGGGGCGGTACCCATATTGAGAAAGCGGTCGACGCCGTCAAGGCGGTCGACATGAAGCTGGCCCACGCCGGCCTGAAGATACTGGTCACCGAGACGACGGCCCAGAAAGCGGCCCTGCTCGAGGTCCAGGCCGACGGGACGGTCAAGGAAATCGCCATGACGCCGGCAGCCGCCAGGGTCGTCGAGCTGATAGCCGCCAACTGCGAGGACGCCAGGGTGTCGGCGATGTACGTGGGCGGCACCGGCGGCAGCGCCCGGGCCGGGGTCACCAACTACCCGGTCAAGCTGTCGCAGGCCATCCACAGCGGCGAAGCCAAGCTGACCATCGGCGGTGCGCCGACCTTCATCCTGCCGGGCGGCGGCATCAACTTCATTGTCGATGTCGAGCAGGTGGTGCCGAAGGCCTTTACCTGGGTGCCGACACCGGCCACCGTGGCTCCGGTCGAGTACACGCTGACCCGTGAGAAGTACGGCGAGATTGGCGGTCATGTCGCCAGCATCAAACCGGTAAAAGACTTAAAATAGAGGGCAAGCCAAGATGATTGAGGTGACGCGGCCCGGCGGAGTCAGCCTTGACTACGGGCCGATGCAGATGACAATCTATGCCGCCCGCCGGGGCCAGCCGCTGACCGAGTGGGCCCGGCTGGGCGCCGAATATGCCGTCCAGATTCTGGGTGAACTGGCGGCCTATAAAGAAACGGCCAAGAAACCGCAGGCTCTCGTCCAGGTGGATGACGGCTACCCGCCTGTCCTCAACGAGATGATTGCCGCCGTAAAAGGCTCGGGTGACGAAACCCTTACGCCGATGGCCGCTGTGGCCGGCACGATCGCCGATCTTGTCGCCGACTATCTTGTCGGCCTGGGGGCGACCAAGGTAATTGTCAATAACGGCGGCGACATCGCCCTGCGCCTGGACGCGGATGAGACAACCACGGTGGGGATAGCGCCGGCCATCGGCAGCTGGCCCAGCCATTACCTGCGGGTGGCCGGCACTGACGGCATCGGCGGCGTCACGACAAGCGGCCAGGGCGGCCGCAGCTTTACCAAAGGCATCGCCACCGCGGCTGTAATCACGGCCGAGCGGGCGGCGATAGCCGACGCCTGCGCGACCAGCGTGGCCAACGCCACCTACGCGCCCCACCCGGCGATAAAACTGGAATACGCCGGGACAATGGACCCCGAATCGGATATCGCCGATCATCTGGTGGTGTCCGAGGTCGGTGACGTGCCAACCGCGGTGGTCTACGCCGCCCTGGAGAACGGCTATCGCCGCGCGGCCGAACTGTATAGCGGCGGCCTTATCAAGGGCGCCGCCCTGTTCGTGGGCGAACGGGGCCTGATGCTGCCGGCGACGCTCTTAGCACCAATGAAAAACATAACCGAAAGGGAGGGTTTTTGATGGAAATCCGGAAGATTGTGACGATAGTGGAAGAAACCCGGCGCGAGGCCGGCAAGGAGTTTGGCAAACCAGTCAGAAAAGCGGCTGCGGCCGTTGTTTTCACCAACCCATACGCCGGCCAGTATGTCGAGGATCTCAGCCCGCTTACCGAAGCCAGCCTGGCTCTCGGCGACCTCTTAACCAAGAAGGCGGTCGAAGCTCTCGGCATTCCCGGTCCCCAGGTCCAAAGCTACGGCAAGGCGGCCATCGTCGGCCAAAACGGCGAGCTTGAGCACGCCGCCGCCCTGCTCCATCCAAAGCTGGGGACGCCGATCCGCGAAAATGTCGGCGGCGGCAAGGCCCTGCTGCCCTCGGCCAAGAAAATCGGCGGCTTGGGTACGGCCATCGACGTGCCGCTCGGCCATAAGGACGCCGCCTATGTGCGCAGCCATTTCGACGCTATGGAAGTAAGGATTTCCGACGCTCCGCGAGCCAATGAGATCGTGCTCATCGTCTCCGTCACCGACGGCGGACGGCCTCTGCCCCGGGTGGGCGGCCTGACGGTCGATCAGATCAAGGGCGAAGACGGACTTAGGTAGGAGGAAAGTATGAGCAAGACGGTTGCCTTTATCGGCCTGGGCGCGATGGGACGCCCCATGGCGGCGAATGTTGCCAAAGCCGGCTATGTGCTTAAGGTTTTCGACCTTGTGCCGGCATTCGTAGATGAAATAGTGGCCCTTGGGGCTACCGCGGCCGCCAGCCCGGCCCAGGCGGCAACCGGCAGCGACATCGTGCTGATGTCGCTGCCCAATGCCGCCATCGTCGCCAGCGTGGTGACAGGCGAAAACGGGGTGCTGGCAGGGTCTCATCCCGGCCAGATAATCATCGATCTGAGCAGCGTCACCCCCGAACATACCAAGAAGATGGCCCAACTGGCCAAAGCCAAAGGGGTCGAATATCTGGACGCGCCTGTAAGCGGCGGTGTCGGCGGCGCGACCGCCGGGACGCTGACCATCATGGTGGGCGGCGACAAGGCGGCCTTCGCCGAGTGCGAGACAATCCTCCAGGCGATCGGCAAGAAGATTTACCATGTAGGCGCGGTCGGCGCCGGCGACACCCTGAAGCTCGTCAACAACCTGATGCTCGGCATCAACATGGTCGGCGTGGCTGAGGCCCTGACGCTCGGCGTCAAAGCCGGCGTCGACCCGAAAACAATGCTCGAGGTTATCGGCGTTAGCTCGGGCCGCAGTTACGCTTTCGAAGCCAAGGTTCCCGGCTTTATTCTTAAAGGGAACTTCGAACCGGGTTTTGCCATCGATCTGCAGTACAAGGATCTGGAGATGGCCAGCCAAACGGCCAAGGAAATGGGCGTGCCGCTGATGCTGACAAACGTGGCCCAGCAGATGTATGAAACGGCACGGGCCAGCGGCCTCGGCCGCAAGGACATTTCGGCGGTCACGACCATGCTTGAAAAGTTGGCCGGCGTCGAGGTGAGAGACGGAAACGGTCGGAACGGCTAGGGGGTAAAATACGTGGAGAAACTAAGCAGTCTGGCCCAGACAAAAGGTTACAATATCGGCAGCCTGACAATCGGCGAGTGCATTGAGCTGGCTGAAGAGCTGAAGATGCGGGTAAGCGACGTCGTTATCGCCGAAGCCATGCAGGCCCAGAAGATGACCCGCAAGGAGGTCCTGTCCTCGGTTACGGCCGCTTTTGCCCATAACCTGTATGCTCTCGAGATCGGCCTGACCTCCGGCAAGAGCTTCCTGATGGGCACGGTCGGCCGCGATTTGGCCGGTCCGGAAGTGGCCCTGTCGGCCGACGCATTCGTTGACAAAGCTCTCAAATATACGCTGAGCGCCCAAGTGGGCAACCACGCCGTCGGTCTCCAGCCCTGCGCCGGCACCGGGGACTCGTGCACCTACACCGGCTTGTTCCGGGCGCTGATGGACACGGTGTCCGAGGAAGAACTGGCCCGCCTGACAGCCCTGATGCTGAAAATCGGCGGCGTCTTCCGGGTCGGCAAGACGACCACCGGCTGCAACATGGAAGGCTTCGGCGCCGGCGCGGCGGCTACGGCCGCCATCGTCGCCGAGCTCCTGAGGGCGACGCCGGCCCAGGTCGGCCAGGCGATCACTCTTGCCCTGTCGCCGACCATTTCGACCCCCTGTACGCCGCGGGTCATGGTCGCCGGCCTGTGCGCCGCCCATCTCGGTGGCGGCGTGCTGATCGGCCACTTTGCCGCTCAGCTTGTCGTCAAGACAAGTATCCCGGTGACCGTGCCGCCCGATGTCATGATCGCCATGGCGGCGGCCGTCCATCCGCTGTCGGCCAAGCATGTCGTGCCGGCGGTCATCAAGTATATGGAACCTTTCTTCAAAACCAACGAGGCGGTAGAGCACTTCATCGGCCAGGAGATCAAGGCCAAGGAAGACGCCCGCATTGAGGACACTATCGCCGAGGCCAAGGCCCAGGCCCGGGCGCTGGCCGCCGGCGCCAACCCGATAATCAAGCCGTTCGGCGACGCCGTGGTCGGCGGCAGCAGCCAGGCCGTCGGCTCGCCGACCAACACCGCCCGGATCGCCCACCACCTGGCCGAGGGCAAAATCACCGGCGTCAAGATCGAGCTCTACCCTGAACTGTTCGCCCGCCGGGGCATCAACGTGCCCGGCATCATGATGGCGGCCGTCCACGGGGCCGGTACCGACAACTCCGAACTGTACCGCAAGATTATGGAAGAAGTGATCGCCTCGCGGCTGAAGGTCGAGATCATTGAGGTCGACGACCCGCAGTTGCAGCGCATCACCATAGAGGCCACCGGCAAAGGGGCCATGGTGGAAGCCCTCAACCGCGGCGGCGGCCGGCTGGCCATCCGCAGGGCCACGCCGTCGGTCGAGCTCGCCAAAGAAGCGGCCAAGAAACTTAACATTGATGTAGTTGACTAGAGGTGAAAATTTTTGAACGAGATCGAGCGCTACCTGGCCAAGGCCGCCGGTAAGGATAAAGTTGCGGTTGGCGAGGATATCACCGTAAAGGTCGACCTGGCGGTGTCCCACGATGTAACCGGGCCGCTGGCTCTGCCCCAGTTCGAGGAGGTCGGCGTCGACCAGGTGTTTGACAAGGCCAAGGTGGCCTTTATCATCGACCACGTTTTTCCGGCCTCGACGGTGGATGCCCGCAGCAACCACAACGCCCTCCTGGCCTTCGCCCGCAAGTACGGCCTGCGGATTTACAGCAAAGGGGAAGGCGTCATCCATCAGCTGATCGCTGAGGAGTACAACCTGCCGCGCGGCGCCATCCTGGTGGGGGCCGACTCCCACACCTGCACGGCCGGCGCTTACGGCGTCCTGGCCTTCGGCGTCGGCTCGACCGAGCTGGCGGCGGCAATGGCCACCGGGACGCTCGATATCGACGTGCCGCCGGTCACCTGCGTGCGGCTGGAAGGCTGCCTGCAGCCCGGTGTTTACGCCAAGGACGTGGTGCTCCACCTTATCGGCAAATTCGGCACCGACGGGTTTACCGACCGGGGGGTCATCTTTGCCGGCAGCTGGGTGCGCCAGGCAAGTCTTGACGAGAAGATGACGGTAAGCAACATGGCCATCGAGATGGGGGCGATGCTGAGCTATTTTACCGACAGCGTCGACCCCGGCGAGGTCGAGGCGACGGCGACCGTTGAGGTTGCCGCCATCCCGCCGACTGCGGCTTGCCCGCCTTCGCCCGGCAACACCGCCCCCTTAGCCAAGGTCGCCGGTACGCCGGTCACCCATGTCGTCATCGGCAGCTGCACTAATGGGCGGCTGAGCGACATGGAGGAGGCGGCGGCAGTATTCGCCCACGCTCCTGTCCATCCCGACGTGTCCTGCATCGTATTGCCGGCTTCGGCCCGCGTGGCGGCGGCCATGGAGAAAAAGGGCCTGACGGCCGTTATGCGGCAGGCGGGGGCCGTCGTCACCAACCCGGGCTGCGGTCCATGCTTTGGCGGCCACCTGGGACTGGTCACCGACCAGGATGTGGTGGCCTCGACCACCAACCGCAACTTCCCCGGTCGCATGGGCGGCAAAGGGGCCAAGATTTATCTGGTGTCGCCGCGGGCGGCGGCCGAGGCGGCGGTCGCCGGCAAGCTGGTCGTGCCCGGCACGGCGGCGCCGCTCGAGAGGGGTGGAGACTGTGGGCGATAAGCTTGAATACACCGGCCGGGTCTGGGCGTTCGGCGACAGCGTCGATACCGACCAGATCCTTCCCGGCTACGCAATGTCGGCGCCGCGGGAAAAGCTCGGCCAATACGCCATGGCCGGCAGCCAGGTGCCCGATTTCGCCAAACAGATCCAGGCCGGCGATATCATCGTGGCCGGCCGCAACTTTGGCGCCGGCTCGAGCCGCGAACAGGCCCCGGTGGCCCTTAAGGACGCCGGCGTCGGCCTGGTTATCGCCAGCTCGTTCGCCCGGATCTTCCGCCGCAACGCGATAAACATCGGCTTGCCTGTCCTGGTGGCCGAGGTCGCCGATAAAGTGACCAGCGGGCAAACGATTACTGTCAATGTCCGGACCGGCAAGATTACTTTGGCTGACGGTCAGGTTGTCGACGGCCAGATTCCCGGCGACAGCGTACTGGCCATCCTGACCGCCGGCGGACTTATACCGAAAATACGCCAGCAGCTGGCGCAAAACGGGAGGAAGGGCTAATGCAGCAAAGAACTAAGGAAATCCTCATCGCCGACGACAAGCAGGTGCGCGCCTACGAGCGGGTTTTCGGCGTGCCGATGCCGACAATAACGAAAGACGGCGATGTGGCCGGCCTGCCGGCGCCCTATCCCCGCCAGGTGGCCGGCGTCGAGCGCAGCGGCTACCGCATCTGGAAGCTGGCCCAGCAGGCCGAGGCGACCGGCATCCCGGTGCAGAACCCCATCCTTGGGCGGAACACGGCCGAGGAAACGATGCGCGAATCTAAGGAAATGTACGCGGCGGCCGAGAAACTCGGCCTTACCCTCTTTCATTTCGTCCATTCGGAAGCGACCAGGCATATCGACCCGCTTGCCGGTGCCGAACTCATCGAACAGTCGCGCGGCAAGGGCGGCATCACGCCGCTGGGTGAGCGCGAATTCGTCAAGATGGGCGGCGGCAGCCTCCATCCCATGCGGATCAACGCTACCGGCGACACCCCGCACTTATCGGTTATCAACGCCTTTATCGCCGGCTTCGACGGCACCGACATCGGCCCGGTCATCCACGTCCATTTCGGCGGCCGCGGCATCCACGACTACCGCACCAAGATCGTCAACGGCTTCAAGACGCTGGAGATCTGCGCCGAGAACAAGATCTTCGTCCAGACCGAGTCCCACAAGCACCTCAACAACATCGGCGGCACCGACGGCATGGCCCTGGCGATGTGCCTGCTGGCCGAGGGCCTGGCCGTGCTGGCCGGCCTGCCGCCCGAGCTTAGCGCCCTCCAGATGAACGTCACCGGCATAAACCTGCTGGCCGACCTGGCGGTGATGCGCGCCTTCAAGGAAACGATGTGGAGCCGCTCGCTCATCGTCGTGCCCGAGACCTTCCAAAATCCGCCGCCCGACCTGATCGCCGAGCAGGCCCACTTTGCCCGCATGGCGATAAGCGCCAAACTCGGCGGCGCCCACTTCTACCGGCCGAAGGCGGCCGAGTCGGTCGGCATTCCGACCGGCGGCTCGATGGGCAAGGCAATCTGGGCCAGCCAGAATGTTTTTGAAAACACGGCGGCCATTACGATAAACGACCCGTATATCGACAAACGCAAGGACGAGATTCTCAGTGAGGCCATGGCGGTGCTGGCTGCCACCCTCCAGAAAAAGACGCTGGCCCCCCGGGACATTACGGCCGCTTTCTGGAAAGGTTACGGCGTCGACGAGCTGACCGATCTCATCGTGACCGCCGGCAAGAAAGGCGTCCTCGACGCGCCGCGGGCCGGCGGCTGGGACCTCAAGCGCGGCGTCCACACCCACCGTGACAAAGACGGCATCAAGCGTTATGTGCCTGGCTACAGCCCGGCCGATATCGACCCCGGGGCTCTTGCCTTCACCAGCGAACCGGTGAGCGTGCCTGGCCGCCAGACGGTGACCAAGAAGGCCAAAATGGTGCTGGCGACCGTGGGCGCCGACGCCCACGTAGTAGGTATCAACACCATCCGCGAAGCCTTTGAGACGGCCGGCTACGAGGTCGTCTACCTGCGCGGCATGAACCTGCCGGAGACGGTGGCCGAGGTGGTGGCCGAGGCCAAGGCCGATGTGGTCGGCGTCAGCAACCTGCTGGGGCTGGGGACGACTCTCTTCCCGCGGGTGGCCGCCCGCCTCGAGCAACTCGGGCTGCGCGATAAGGTCAAGCTGATCGCTGGCGGCCGGGTGGCCGAGAAGGAAGAAGAGCACGCGGCGATGGAAGAGAAAATGAAAAAAGAGGGCACCGGCTTTTTGGGTGTCGATGCCTTTTTCGGGCCGGGCAGCGTGCCGGAGAGCGTCGTTGCCTGGGTTGACAAGAATGTTGAGGAGGCAAAATAAATGGCGGTGCAAAAGATTCGCTGCGCGATCGTCCGCGGCGGCACAAGCAAAGGGATTTTCCTGCTGGCCAACGATCTGCCGCGGGACAAAGAAGAGCGCGACAAGGTTATTTGCAGCATTTTCGGCAGCCCCGACGTCCGCCAGATCGACGGGCTGGGCGGCGCCGACCCGCTTACAAGCAAGCTGGCGATCATCGCCCGCAGCAGCCGGCCGGACGCTGACGTCGACTACACGTTCGGCCAGGTGAGCATCGACGCCGCCTATATCGACTACAGCGGCAACTGCGGCAACATCTCGGCCGGCGTAGGCCCGTTCGCCGTTGACGAGGGCCTGGTAAACGCCTGTGAAGGCACCACCGTTGTCCGCATCCACAACACCAACACCCAGAAGATCATCGTTGCCGAGGTGCCGATGGACGACGGCAAGGCGGCGGTTTACGGCGACTGTGCCATCGACGGCGTGCCGGGAACCGGGGCCCGCATCATGCTCGACTACTCCGATACCGCCGGCGCCGTGACCGGCAAGATGCTGCCGACCGGCAACCCGACCGATGTCTTTGACGTCCCCGGCTTTGGACCGCTGACGGTCAGCATCGTCGACGTCGCCAACCCGATGGTTTTCGTACGGGCCAAGGACCTCAAGCTGACCGGTACAGAAGGGCCGAAAGAAGTCAACGGCAACAGCGACCTTTTAAAACTGCTTGAGACTATCCGCGGCATGGCCGCCGTCAAGATCGGCATGGCCCGCGATCTCGAGGACGCCCTGAAGCGCAGCCCGGCGTTCCCGATGCTGGCGTTCGTCAGCCCGCCGGCCGATTATAAATCTTACACGACTGGCCAGATCGTGCCGGCCGGCACGGTCGACCTGGTATCCCGCCTGATGTTCATGCAGACCATGCACAAGACCTACGCCGGCACCGGCACCATCTGCACCGGCTCGGCCATCAAGATTCCCGGGACGGTAGTCAACGAAATGGTTAAGGATGCCGACAAGAAGACCCTTTTTCAGATCGGCCACCCGTCCGGCTGCATGGATGTCGAGGTCGCTGTCGCCCAGAAGGGCGGCGCCGTGACCCTCACCAAGGCGGCCATGTCGCGTACGGCCAGGCGGATAATGGACGGGTTCGTTTACGTTCGCCGTTAATACATTTGGGGGAATTGCCATGACTAAGGCAGCGGCAATTGATACACTGATTTTCGATGTCGGTAGCACCTTTACGAAGGTCACCGCCTATGCCTATGAGGGCGGCCGCTACGACTGGCTGGGCCGGGCCCAGGCGCCGACAACGGTCGACGATATCGACCGCGGGCTGACTGCGGCGACGGCCGCCCTGGCACGGACGCTGGGCGCGGACACGATTGAAGCCAGGCACGTCCTGTCGACAAGCAGCGCCGCCGGCGGCCTCCGGATGGTGGCGATGGGCTATATGCCGCGCGTCACCGCCAAGGCTGCCAAGGAGGTGGCGATGAACGCCGGCGCCCGCGTGCTTGAGGTGATGTCCTTCGAAGACCACGCCGCCTATAAGCGGGAGATGCTGTGCGAGATCAAGCCGGACATCATTCTGCTGGCCGGCGGCACCGACGGCGGCGACCGGGATTCTTTGCTCGGCGACGCCGAGGTTATCGTCGCCAGCAAGGTGAAAGCTACGGTGGTCATCGCCGGCAACACCGACGCCCAGAACGACGTTGACGCCGTGTTGCGGACCGCGGGGGTAAACACGCTGAAAGTGGCCAACGTCATGCCGAATATCCACAGTCTCAACGTCCGGCCGGCCCGTGAGGCCATCCACGAACAGTTTATCCGCCAGATTACCCAGGCCAAGGGGCTGGGCAAGCTGATGGAGCGGCTGACCGTGAACAAGGTCGTGCCGACCCCCGGGGCGGTGCTGATGGCGGCCGAGCTTCTGGCCAAGGGGACCCACGAGGAGGACGGCTGCGGCAGCGTAGTCATCCTCGACCTCGGCGGGGCCACGACCGACGTTCACTCCGTCCTCCCCCAGCTTGACAAGCTGTCGCTCGAGGAGAAGGGGCTCATTCTCACCAATGAGAAGCAGACGGCCTACCGGACGGTCGAGGGCAACCTCGGCCTGCGGGTGAGCGCCCGCGGCATCGTCGAGACGGCCGGCGAAAAAAGTATTCTGGCCCGGGTGGGCCTGCCGGAGGACGAAGACACCATAAAGGAACTGGCGGCCTACGCCGCCATGCTTGAAGCCAACCCCGATCACCTGGCCGCCGGCGAGCGCGAGCGGCTGTTTGACCGGGGCCTGGCGATCACCGCTCTCGAGGTGGCCCTCAAACGCCACGCCGGCTATATCGCCCAGCAGTTCGACCCGGTAATGGGCATCGCCCCCGGCACGCCGATGGGGCGGGACCTGCGGGAGGTACCTACCGTTATCGCTATCGGCGGTATCTTCGTCCACCTGCCGGAGGCGGAAGCGGCGGCAATCGTCGCCGAGGCCCTTAAAAGGCCGGGGATTTCGCTGCTGCCTGTGGTGCCGCGGGTTGTGATCGACAGACAGTATTTATTGTATTCTTTAGGGGCTTTGCAGCAATACCGGGCGACCGAAGCCCTGCGGTTCGCCAAACGGCATTTCCAGCTTGCATTGTGATTACGGGAGAGGTGAATCTAAAGTGAAAAAGGCGGCAATACTGCGGCAACTGCTTAGCGAAAAAGAGATTCTGGTTGCCCCGGGCGCCCACGACGTACTTACAGCGAAAATCATCGCCAAAACAGGCTTCAAAGCGGTATACTTCACCGGCTACGGCCAGGCGGCCAGCCATCTTGGCTCGCCGGACGTCGGCCTGCTGACAATGACCGAGATGGTGGCGCGGGTCCGCAATTTCGTTACGGCGGTCGATGTGCCGGTCATTGCCGACGGCGACACCGGTTTCGGCAACGTGGTCAACGTGATGCGGACGGTCCGCGAATATGAGGCGGCCGGCGCGGCGGCCATCCAGCTGGAGGACCAGGTGGCGCCCAAGAAGTGCGGCCATATGACCGGTCGCCAGGTGGTGCCTATGGAAGAGATGGTCGGCAAAATCAAAGCGGCTGTCGATGCCCGCGAGGATAACGATTTTGTTATCATAGCCCGCACCGATTCGCGGACAACCATGGGTATCGAGGAGGCCATCCGCCGCGGCAAGGCCTACGAGGCGGCCGGTGCCGACGTGCTGTTCATCGAGTCGCCCGAAAGCGTCGAGGAGATGAAGCTTATCACCGCGAGTTTCAAGGTGCCGGTCCTGGCCAACATGGTCGAGGGCGGGCGGACGCCCAATCTGCCGGTCAAGGAGCTGCAGGCTATCGGCTACGGCCTGGTCATTTTCCCGACGGCTTCAACCTATATCGTTACCAAGGCCGTGCTCGACCTGATGAACGAGCTCAAGGCTAGCGGCACGACCGCCGGCATGATCGACAAGATGGTGCCCTTTGGCCAGTTTAATGATTTGATCGGTCTGCCGGTTATCCGGGAGACCGAGAACAAGTATTTGCCGCCGCAGCGGTAGATGAAGGAGGAATGGCTGTGACAAGCGCCTACTATGCACCCACCCGGCTGAGCGAGCTGACGGCGCTGCTGGCCGAGCAAGGCGGCAAGGCCAAACTGCTGGCCGGCGGCACCGATGTCCTGGTCGAGATGCGCGAACCGGACCACCGGCCGGAGACTATCGTGGCCCTCTATAAGGTGCCGGAGCTTTGGGGCATCCGCCTGGAGGACAATGCCATCACCATCGGGGCGATGACCACCTTCAGCGAGCTGGCCGCGTCGCCGCTCATCCGCGACAAGGCGTTCGTGCTGGCCCAGGCGGCCAACTCGGTGGGCTCGCCCCAGATCCGCAACCGCGGCACGGTGGGCGGCAACATCGTCAACGCGTCGCCGGCGGCCGATACCGTACCGGCCCTGATGGCCCTCGACGCCAAGCTCAGGCTGGTCAGTGCGGCCGGCACGCGGGAGATAGCCCTCGAAGACTTTTTCTTAGGCATCGGCAAGACCAAGCTGGCAGCCGG
>JAEZLU010000235.1 GCA_023415075.1 Bacillota bacterium | reverse complement strand
CCGCAGGCCTCATACGCCTCAAACGTTGGGCCCGCTACTTTGAAATAGTCTACTCCATCGCCCTGGTGGCTCTCGGCATCTTCCTGATGGTTGCCGCCAGCGTGGGCATGGGCGCCTTCATCGTCGTCACCCACGGACTGGTAGCCGTGTACCTGCTATCGGATAAATGCCGGCAGGCTTTCTACCCACCGGCTGAAGACGGCCGCTGAAACACCGGCGCGCGCAAAAAAGCCAAGGTCACCTGACCTTGGCTTTCGTATTTTTTGTCGCCTTGCCACCCTTGCCGCGTCCGGGCGGCAGGGAGCGGCTCTTGCGCCCCGGCGGTCCGGACGGCTTGGCGGTCGGCCTTCGCGGCGGTCTTATAAGGCACTTTGAGTCAAAACCGATCAAGTCTTGGCGACCGGCTTTCTCGAGAGCCTCCAGCACCAGCGGGTAATTTTTCGGGTCGCGGTACTGCAGCAGGGCCCGCTGCAGACGCTTCTCGTGAGGGTCGCGGGCCACGTACACCTTCTCACCGGTCAGCGGGTTGAGGCCGCTATAGTACATGCAGGTCGAAAGGCTGCCGGGGGTTGGGATGAAGTCTTGGACCTGCTCGGGATGGTAGTTCATATCGCGGAGAAACTCAGCCAGCTCGACCGCCTCCCGCAGGCCGGAGCCCGGATGGCTGGACATAAGGTACGGCACCAGATACTGCTCCTTGCCCAGTTCTTCGTTCATCCGCCGGAACGCGGCGGCAAACCGCTGATAAACTTCCTTGCCCGGTTTACCCATCAGGCGGGTGACTTTGGCGGCGACATGCTCGGGGGCCACCTTGAGCTGACCGCTAACATGGTGCTGGCAAAGCTCCCGCAGGAAGTCGCCCTGGGCGTCGGCCAGCAGGTAGTCGTAGCGGATGCCGGAGCGGATGAAGACTTTTTTTATCTTCGGCAGGCTGCGCAGTTCCCGCAGCAGCGACAGGTAGTCGCTGTGGTCGGCCCGCAGATTGCCGCACGGTTCGGGATGGAGGCACTGCCGGCCCCGGCAGGCCCCCCGCTCCTCCTGGCTGGCGCAGGCCGGCAGGCGGAAATTGGCGGTCGGCCCGCCGATGTCGTGGATATAGCCCTTAAAATCCGGCATGCCTGTCAGGACAGTTGCCTCCCGCAGGATGGATTCGCGGCTGCGGGCCTGGATTATCCGCCCCTGGTGGGAGACGATGGCGCAGAACGAGCAGCCGCCGAAACAGCCGCGATGGCTGACAAGGCTGAACTTTACCTCCTGGATGGCCGGCACGCCGCCGGCCGCCTCATAGACAGGAGGGTATGTGCGCTTATACGGCAGGTCGTATATTTCGTCCATCTCCGCCGTCGTCAGCGGGCGGGCCGGCGGATTCTGGACCAGCCAGACGCCGTCGTGGGCCTGGACCACCTTCTTGCCGCGGATTGGGTCCTGCTCGAGATACTCCAGCCTGAAGGCCTCGGCGAAGGCCTTTTTGTCGGTCTTAACCGCGTCGTAGTCCGGCACCTCCACGTAGTCCCACAGCTCTTCCTTGTTGTCGGCCAGATAGCAGGTGCCGCGGATGTCGCGGATATGATTTATCGCCAGGCCGGCGGCCAGGGCGGCGGCCAATTCCTTGATCTGTTTTTCACCCATGCCGTAGATGAGGAGGTCGGCCCGGCTGTCCACCAGAATTGAGCGGCGGACGCTGTCCGACCAATAGTCGTAATGAGCGAAGCGGCGCAAGCTGGCTTCGATGCCGCCGATGATGACCGGCACGTCTTTCCACAGCTCGCGCAGCCGGCTGGCGTATACCAGGGTAGTCCGTTCGGGCCGCAAGCCGGCCTTGCCGCCGGGCGAATAATCATCGTTGCTGCGGAACCTTTTGGCGGCCGTGAACTTATTCAGCAGCGAATCGAGATTGCCGGCCGAAACCAAGGCGGCCAGGCGGGGTTTGCCGAGCGCCCTGAAAGCGGCGGTCGAGCGCCAGTCCGGCTGGGCGATGATGCCTACCCGAAAGCCCTCCTTTTCCAGCAGTCGGCCGATTATCGCCGGCCCGAAGCTCGGGTGGTCCACATAGGCATCGCCGCTGACAAAGAGAAAATCCAGCTCGTCCCAGCCGCGTCTCTTCATATCGTCGCGGGAAATCGGCAGAAAATCGCTGGCCATCGCTCCACTCCATCCCTGTAAAAAAATATAAAAGGCTGCTTCACAAGTCGCAGGCAGTGGCGCCGAATTGCGCCTGCTCCCTGCGGTCATCAAACAGCCTGCGTTCGCCTATCGTGGATTGGTGATATTGGTCGGGCTTGCGGTGCCGCTCGTCGGCAGTCCGAAGGTCTTGACGATGACATCGCCGTCGCCGCCAAGGGGACCCTGGGGCTGACCGTTATAAGTCATATTGACGCCGCCTGCGTTGCCCAGCTTGATAATCATATTCTGCTTGGCGTTCCAGGTCAGGGTATCGCCAGCCTTGGGGATGCCTGTGAATATATTCTGGCCGTCGGCCGTGACCTGAGTCCAGCAACTGTCGGTGTATTTGGCGATGACCACGATGGGGGCGGCGGCGGGCGTCGCGGCTGGCGGTTTGGCCGGCGCAACCGGGGCCGGGGCGGCTGGGGGCGGCGGCGGTTTTACAGGCTGCTGTGCCTGCGGGGCCGGTTTGGGCTGATCCGGCGGCTGGTTGAGGAAGGTCATGGCCGCCCAGGCGCCACCGGCAACCAGGGCAATTATTACCAGGGCGATCAGCCAACGCCCACCCGAACCGCCGCTGCGGGTTTCCCCGGCCGGCTTACTCTCCCGCTCCCGCGGCCTCTCGGCCGGGGCAGTCGGTGCCGCGGCCGGCTGCGGTTCCTGGCTTCTGCGGTACACCTCCATCAAGGCCTGCGGATCGAGGCCGAGAAACGCGGCATAGTTACGGACGAAGCCCTTTAAATAGACCTCGCCGGGCAATACGCTGTATTTGTCATCCTCGATAGCCTGGATATACAGAGCGCGGATGCTTGTCCCCTTTTCCACGTCCTTGATGGAAATACCCTGCTTCTCCCGTTCGGCCCGTAATACTCCACCGACTGTCTGCAAAGCGCTTACCCCCTTAACGTGTTCAGATAACCCATGACAGCTGTCGCCGCCTGGGACAGGTTTTCGGCGTCGAACCGATAAGCGAACTCGTCGTCTTTGGCCGTCTCGTAGCCATAAAGCGGATCATAGTAGTCGACAAGCAGTTGACGGACGACCGTGGCCACCTCGCCGGCGGCAAAGGCCGCAAGCAGCTTGTCTGTTTTGGCGGTGCCCAGGCGTTTGGACAAAGTCGCCAGACTATCGCGAATTTCGTCGGCCGTATAATTGGCGAGGTATTCCTCCATAAGCCGCGCCACCCTTGTCTCCAGGCTGGCGTGGGCCAAAATCCGCGGTCCCCGCTTCATGGCCGCGAACAGCACCTCGGGAATGTAGACGTTGCCGATACGCTTGCTCTCGCACTCCACCAGGATATAAGGCGAATCGTTCAGGCGACGGAGTTCGATAAGCAGCAGGGCGTCGAAATTCTGGGCGGTAGCCGGCCGGCCCAGACCGACCTGGCCAAAGGCCGAACCGCGGTGGTTGGCCAGCTGCTCGAGGTCGATCACCGCCGCGCCCCTGTCAGCTAAGAGCTTCAGCAGCGTCGTCTTGCCGACGCCGGTCGAGCCGCACAGAGTGACCACCTGCGGCCGTAGGGCGAAAGCGGCCAGCTCGTCCAGCACATAACGGCGGTAGACCTTGTAGCCACCCAGTAGTTGAAAAGCGGGAATGCCCATCAGCTCGAGGACGCTGACCACCGACTTCGAACGCATGCCCCCCCGCCAGCAGTACACGACAGCCGTCCTGCCGGAACGGTGCAGATCGCGGATCTGGCTGACAAGCTCGGGCAACTTGCCGGAAACCATACCCAGACCGTGCTGCTTGGCTTCCTCCGGGCCGTCTTTTTTATAAATAGTGCCGACAATACGGCGCTCGTCGTCGTCTAAGAGCGGGATGTTCACCGCTCCCGGGATATGGCCGTCGGCATACTCGGCCGGCGCCCGCATATCGACGAATATAGGCTTCTTCAGTTTGAGGGCATCTGACAAAGTTATCGTGCGCTGCAAATAAATTCACCACAAATCAAAATCTAGTATCTATTTTGCCCCCACTGCGGCCATTTCAAGCATCGGCTCATTCCTGCTTGTTAAAAAGGCGGGCCGCCTGGTCGGAAGTCATCAGGATCTCTCTGGCCTTGCTGCCGATATTGGGGCCGACGATGCCCCGCTCCTCCATCATATCGATCAGGCGGGCCGCCCGGGTATAGCCGACCCGGAACTTGCGCTGCAGCATGGAGACCGAGGCCTGGCCGGTTTCCAGTACCATCCGCACGGCGTCCTCCAGTAGCTCGTCCTCGAAATCCTCGCGGGCCTGGCGGTCGCCCAGCTCGACGTAATTAGTCACCCCTTCGGCGTACTCCGGCTCGGACTGGCTTTTCAGGTAAGCCACCAGTTCCTCCACCTCGCTGTCGCCGACGAAGGCCCCCTGCACCCGCAGCGGCTTGGCCGCCCCGACCGGGTAATACAACATATCGCCCTTGCCCAGAAGCTTCTCGGCCCCGGCCATGTCGAGAATGGTGCGGGAGTCGACCTGGGAGGAAACGGCGAAGGAAATGCGCGACGGAATATTGGCCTTTATCGTGCCGGTGATGACATCGACCGACGGCCGCTGGGTGGCCAGCACCAGATGCAGGCCGGCCGCCCGGGCCATCTGGGCCAGACGGCAAATAGCGTCCTCGACGTCGACCGGCGCAACCATCATCAGGTCGGCCAGCTCGTCGATAATTATGACAATCAGCGGCAACCTATCGTCGCCGCACATATCGTTGTAGCGGGCAAAATCACGGACGCCGGCGGCGGCGAACAGGGCGTAGCGCCGCTCCATCTCCTGCACCGCCCAGCGCAGGCCGCCGGCCGCCTTTTTGCAGTCGGTGACCACCGGTGTTAAGAGGTGGGGAATGCCGTTATAATTGGACAACTCGACCACCTTGGGGTCGATAAGCAGGAACTTGACCTCGTCCGGGCGGGCCTTAAACAGGACGCTGACAATTATCGTGTTGATGCAGACGCTCTTGCCCGAGCCGGTGGCGCCAGCCACCAGCAGGTGGGGCATCTTGGCCAGGTCGGCGATTATCGTCTGGCCGGCGATATCTTTGCCGAGGGCCACCGTCAGGCGGGACGAGGCCCGCTGGAATTCGTCGCTCTCCAGCACCTCCCTGAGGGGCACGCTGGCGATCTCCTTGTTGGGAACCTCAATGCCAACGGCGGCTTTGCCGGGGATGGGCGCCTCGATGCGCACACCGGAGGCAGCCATCTTCAGGGCGATATCGTCGGAGAGGCTGACGATCCGGCTGACCTTGACCCCCGGCGCCGGCTCAAGCTCATAGCGGGTTACCGCCGGCCCCTGGTAGGCGTTGAGCACCCTCGCCCCCACCCCGAAGTCGTCAAGAGTATTTTCCAGCAGGCGGGCGTTGTCAGCCAATTCCTTGGTAGTTTTCAGAAAGCGGGGCCGCGACGGCTTTTTCAGAATACTGAGCGGCGGCAGCGTATAAGGGGTCGGTGTTTCCGCCGGCGGCGGCTGAACAGTCTTTTCGGTGGCAGCAGGCGGTGCCGGCGGTGTCACCGCCTGCCGTTCCGGCTCCGGCCGCGGCTCGGGCTTCGGCTCCGGCCGGGGCGGCTTGGGAGCGGGCGCGGCCGGCTTGTCCCACTCCTGGTTATAAAAGCTCCGCCGTTTTTCCTCTTCGTCAGCGGCGGCCGCAGCTTCCCAGCTTTCGGCCATCGACTGGCGGGCACTCGACAGGCCCTCCTGAGCCTTATCCTTAGCCGCCAGCAGCGTGCGTCCAAGGGACCAGGCGGTCGCCAGCAGGCAAGACGCAAGCGCGATAGCGACAAGGACGATCAGACTGCCATAAAAGCCGAAAAACTTCCGTAAAATAAACAGGAGCATACCGCCGACCAGGCCGCCGCCGGGTATCAGGCTCTCCGGCAGGATCTCCTGGCCGGGCGGTATCCGGAAGTGGTGGAAAATGGCCAGAGCGGCCAGATACGTAAGGAAAAGGCCCCAGAATTTCAGCGAATAATGTATGGCCTTGCGGGACCAGACATAACGGGACCCGACCACCAGCAGCATCACCGGCAGGATTGGGGCGCCAAAACCGAAGGCGTACCGCAGGATTTTGGCGACAAAAAGCCCGGCCGGGCCGGTGTTGAGTCCGGCCAGACTGGCAAGCGTCAGCACGGCTGCCGTGACCAAGGCGATACCGCAAAGCTCATATTTTACTTCCGGGGTAAGTTCAGACAACGGCCGCGGCAAAATAAACCACCTCAACCGTTGAATTTCTACAAAGAAGCCCGGAAATCCTCTATAAATGGCAAATAAAAGCACTCCCCTTTGGGGAGTGCTCGCTAAGGTCTATCCTTACCCGGCGGCCGGCACCGGCCGGTAGCTGACCAGCGACCCCGGCTGGAACTCCGGTCTGAGGTAGGCGGCCGGGTCGGTGGCCAGCAGGCGGACGACCCGGCAGGCGTGCGGCGACAGGCGCTCGACCATCAGCAGGGTGCCGTCGTAGTCGATCTCCTCGTACGCCGGCGGCTTATCGAGCCCCTCCAGCACCAAATCCAGCGGCAGCACCGTCCACAGCACCATCACTGTTTCAGCCCCTTCCCGGCCGTTTTTCTGGCCGCTGTCAGCTCCTGCAGCTTCTCCAGCGCTTGCGACACCCCGCCCACGCCGTTGATCAGACCGATCTTGACCGCGTCGCGGCCGACGATCGACGTGCCGATATCGCGGGACAACTCGCCGGTCTTGTACAAAAGCTCCTTCCAGCGTTTTTCGGTTACCCGCGAATGGCTGACAACGAATTTATTTACCCGGTCCTGCATTTTCTCCAGATAGTCGAAGGAACTCTGGGCGCCGATCACCAGCCCGGTGAGGCGGATGGGATGAATAGTCATGCTGGCGCTCTCGACGATCAGCGAATAAGTCGCCGAAGTGGCGACCGGTACACCGATGCTGTGGCCGCCGCCCAGAACGACCGACACGGATGGTTTGCTCATTGAGGCGACCATCTCGGCGATCGCCAGGCCGGCCTCGACATCGCCGCCGACGGTATTAAGGAGGAGCAGCAGGCCCTCGATTTCCGGGTTCTGCTCGATAGCTACAAGCTGGGGCATGATATGCTCGTATTTTGTCGTCTTGTTCTGCGGCGGCAACACCATGTGGCCTTCAATCTGACCGATGATTGTCATCACATGGATATTGCTCTTGGCGGTCGGCACCTCGGTGGAGCCCATCTCCTGAATGTTTTCAATCGTCTCATTGCGCCTGGGCCTTCGGGAACGGGGCGCTTCGGCCGGCGTCTGGGGCTGAGGCTGCTCGGTGCCGGGAACCGGTGCGACCGGGATTGCGCTATCTATCATCATATTCCCTCCCTATTTGTTCACCATTAGTATGGTGGCCGCGGAGTGATGATATACAATCATAACAAACACCAAAAGGCACACCTCGCGGTGTGCCTTGGTTAATTGTAACCGGTCAGACATCCATGATAATCGGCAGGATCATCGGTCGCCGGCGGGTCCGTTCATACAGGAACCGTCCGAGGGTGTCGCGGACGTTCGACTTGATCGTCGCCCACTCGGTTACGCCGCCTGTCTCGCATTTCTCGAGCGACTGCTTAACCTTGTCCTTGGCCTCTTCCATCAGCTGCTCGGATTCGCGCACATAGACGAAGCCGCGGGAAACGATATCAGGTCCGGCGACGACGCAGCCGCGCTGTTTATCCATGGTGACGACGACGATCAGGATACCGTCCTGGGACAATTGGCGGCGATCGCGGAGCACGATATTGCCGACGTCGCCGACCCCAAGGCCGTCCACCAGCACCTTACCGGCGGTCACCTTGCCGGTCATTGCTCCTTTATCGGCGGAAAATTCGAGAACATGGCCGTTCTCGGCGATGAAAACATTCTCCTTGGGCATGCCAAGTTCCTTGGCCAGCTTGGCGTGTTTCACCAAGTGGCGGAACTCGCCGTGCACCGGGATAAAGAATTTCGGCCGCACGAGATTATGCATCAGCTTCAATTCTTCCTGGCTGGCATGGCCGGAAACATGGATGCCCGAAGCCGACTCGTATATGACGTCAGCCCCCTGACGCAGCAGGAAATCGATCGTTCGCGACACCATCTTCTCGTTGCCGGGGATGGGTGTTGCCGAAATAATGACTGTGTCGCCGGGCATGATGTCGACCTTCTTGTGGTCGGACATCGCCATACGGCTGAGGGCCGACATCGGCTCGCCCTGGCTGCCGGTCGTCAGGATGACGATCGACGACGCCGGATAGTTGTTGATCTCGTCGACGTCGATCAGCACGCCCTCCGGCACGGTAAGATAGCCCAGCTCCATGGCTATGTTGGCCACATTGACCATGCTGCGGCCAAGGATGGCCACCTTGCGGCGGAATTTGCAGGCGGTGTCGATAGCTTGTTGGATGCGGTGGACGTTCGAAGAAAATGTTGCGATAATGATGCGGTCGCGGCAGGACTGGAAGGCGTCCTCGAAAGTTTTCCCCACCATCCGCTCGCTCTGGGTAAAGCCGGGACGTTCGGAGTTCGTGCTGTCGGCCATCAGAACGAGTACGCCCTGATCGCCGAGTTCGGCAAAACGGTGGAAATCGGTTACTTTACCATCCACCGGCGTCTGGTCAATCTTAAAGTCGCCGGTGTGGATGATCGTGCCGGCCGGTGTCTTGATCGACAGGGCCACGGCGTCGGGGATGCTGTGGCTGACCTTGATGAAGCCGATTTTGAAGGGGCCGATCTGGACCTGGTCGCCAGGCTTGACCGGATTCTTTGCAGCGGCGACGACGTCGTTTTCCTTAAGGCGTCCCTCGAGGATGCCAAGGGTCAGCCGGGTGCCGTACACCGGCACGTTGAGCTGCTTCAGGACATAAGGCAGAGCGCCGATATGGTCCTCATGGCCGTGAGTAAGAATGATGGCCCTCACCAGCTCCCGATTATCCAGTAGATAAGAAATATCGGGAATGACAAGGTCGATGCCCAGCATATCGTCTTCCGGGAAAGACAGGCCGGCATCGATGACGATGATATCATCGCCGTAGCGGATGACCGTCATGTTCTTGCCGATTTCACCCAGGCCACCCAAGGGGATAATTTGCAGTTTAGCTTTGGACAATAAAAAATACACCTCCGGGCCGGTTCGTTACCGGCCTTGATATTATTGGATTAGCCGCTCGTGTACTACAAGAGAAAACTAGCCGCACGTCCCATTAGCTGTAATTATAGCGTATTTGCCGAATGACAACAAGAAAAATTTATATTACTAGCATGTACAGCGGCGACATTCGCTAATCACGGTCGATTGCCTGCCCGACCATGAAAAGACCCGCCCTTCATGGGCGGGTCGCAGGCTGTCGATAAAGGCCCATCTGCAGCGTTGCTCCCCCCGACCGCTTTGCCATCCATAGCGCGGTCGGGACTAGGTCGTCCTGGACCGTCGTCAAAGCGCTTGCTTGCGTACCGTAGTACGCGGCCGATGCTGTCAAACCGTGTCTCTGCAAACGATGCGCACAATTTAGTCGCGGAGGAAACGGTAGCGCGCTTTTCCCCGAGCGCTGACGCCATCCGTGGCGCGCTCGGGACTAGGCCCATCCAGGGCAGTCGCCGGGAGGCCCGCACAAAAATCGGGCCGCCTGTCACCATCAAATAAGATGCGCTGATATGGCCATATACCCAGGACGTGCATCTGGACCTTTCTAGCCAGCCTGGGTTTGTCTACACTCCGTGCCGGCCTTATGGCCGGTTTTTTTTGTCTATCAGATGTCTAAAAAAATGTACAGTGGTCGGCAGGTATTTCCGCCGGTGTTGTCTAACTCATTTTTCAGAGAGGAAAGGAGGCTCACCATGCGCGTTCACGATGTTATGAATACCAAATTTGTCACATTTGCACCTACCATCACGTTGCAGCAAGCGGCCGTCACTTTCGACCGCACCCGTATGGACGGCGCCCCGGTGGTCGACGCCGCCGGCCGTTTGATCGGCCTCATCACCAAGTACCATCTCA
>JAEZLU010000232.1 GCA_023415075.1 Bacillota bacterium | reverse complement strand
TGGCCCGCTCGCGCACCAGATTGATACCGAGAATATCGCAGTCCTCTTCGCGGACGATGACGTCCTGGGCCACGTCGACCAGCCGGCGGGTCAGATAACCCGAGTCGGCCGTCCGCAGGGCGGTGTCGGCCAGGCCTTTGCGGGCGCCGTGGGTGGAGATGAAGTACTCGAGAACGGTCAGGCCTTCGCGGAAGTTGGCCTTGATCGGCAGGTCGATGATCCGGCCGGAGGGATCGGCCATCAGGCCGCGCATGCCGGCCAGCTGACGGATCTGCTGGATATTGCCGCGGGCGCCGGACGTCGCCATCATGTAAACCGGGTTGAAGCGGTCGAGCGAACCCATCAGGGCGCTCGTCACATCATCGGTGGCGTTGGTCCACAGATCGATGATCTTCTTGTAGCGCTCGTCCTCGGTGATAAGGCCGCGGCGGTATTGTTTGTCGATGGTGTCGACAAGGCCCTCGGTCTTGGCCAGGATTTCCTTCTTGGCCTCGGGGATATGGATATCGGCGATGCCGATGGTGATGCCGGCCCGGCAGGCGAATGAGAAGCCCAGCTTCTTGACGCTGTCGAGAACGGCGGCCGTCTTGGCGGTGCCGAAGCGGCGATAGCACTCGGCCACCAGCTTGCCAAGCTGCTTTTTGTCCATCAGGATGCCCAGATGCCACTGGCCGTCAACCTGCTTGAAGGAACGCAGTTCGGGCGGCAGCACCTCGTTGAAGATGAGGCGGCCGGCGGTGGTGTTCACCAGGCCGTACTCGGGCAGACGCGCGCGGATCTTGGCCTGGAGAGTAATCTCCTTATGGTAGTAGGCAAGCAGCACCTCGTTGGTGTTGGCAAAAACCTTGCCCTCACCTTTGGCGCCGTCCTGCTCGATCGTCAGGTAGTAAGAACCGAGAACCATGTCCTGGGTGGGCGTGGCCACCGGCTTGCCGTCCTTGGTGGACAAGATGTTGTGGGCGCTCAGCATCAGGAGGCGGGCCTCGGCCTGGGCCTCGGCCGACAGCGGCACATGAACGGCCATCTGGTCACCGTCGAAGTCGGCGTTGTAAGCGGTACACACCAGCGGGTGGATCTTGATGGCTCGGCCCTCAGACAGCACCGGCTCGAAAGCCTGGATACCCAAGCGATGGAGCGTCGGCGCCCGGTTGAGGAGAACGGGGTGCTCTTTGATAACCTCTTCCAGCACGTCCCAAACCTCGGGGCGAACCCGTTCGACCATACGCTTGGCGCTTTTAATATTGTGAGCGTGGCCGGCGTTGACCAGTTTTTTCATCACGAACGGTTTGAAAAGCTCGAGGGCCATCTCCTTCGGCAGGCCGCACTGGTGCAGTTTGAGCTCCGGCCCGACCACGATGACCGAACGGCCGGAGTAGTCGACCCGCTTGCCGAGGAGGTTCTGGCGGAAGCGGCCCTGCTTGCCTTTGAGCATATCGGACAGCGACTTCAGGGGCCGGTTGCCGGGCCCGGTGACCGGGCGGCCGCGGCGGCCGTTGTCGATAAGAGCGTCCACCGCTTCCTGCAGCATCCGTTTCTCGTTACGGACGATGATATCGGGCGCCCCGAGGTCGAGCAGACGCTTGAGGCGGTTATTGCGGTTGATGACCCGGCGGTACAGGTCGTTGAGGTCGGACGTGGCGAAACGGCCGCCGTCCAGCTGCACCATCGGCCGCAGCTCGGGCGGGATGACCGGTACCACGCCGAGCACCATCCAGGACGGAGCATTGCCCGACTTGCGGAAAGCCTCAACAACCTCCAGGCGGCGGATGGCCCTTACCTTGCGCTGGCCGCTCACTTCCTTGAGCTCCTGCCGCAGCTCGCGGCTTTGTTTCTCAAGGTCCAGCTCCTCGAGGAGCTTCTGGATGGCCTCGGCCCCCATGCCCACCTTGAAAGCGCTGCCGTACTTCTCGCGGTAATCGCGATACTCGTTCTCGGTCAACAGCTGCTTCTTCATCAACGGCGTATCGCCCGGGTCGAGCACGATGTACGAAGCGAAATACAGCACCTTCTCCAGCGAGCGGGGCGAAATGTCGAGGATAAGCCCCATCCGGCTGGGAATGCCCTTGAAATACCAAATATGCGACACCGGGGCCGCCAGCTCGATATGGCCCATGCGGTCGCGGCGCACCTTGGAACGGGTGACCTCGACGCCGCAGCGGTCGCAGACGATGCCTTTGTAGCGGATGCGCTTGTACTTACCGCAGTGGCACTCCCAGTCGCGGGTCGGTCCGAAGATCTTCTCGCAGAAGAGGCCTTCGCGTTCGGGTTTCAGAGTGCGGTAATTTATCGTCTCCGGCTTTTTGACCTCGCCATGGGACCAGGCCCTGATCTGTTCGGGCGAAGCCAAGCCTATGCGCATAGAATCAAAATTGTTGACATCCAACAAGGGCTCTCGCTCCCTTCAATCTTACACGTCCGGCCGCTACCGCTCCGGCGGCGCCGGAACCTCGCTGCCGGCCTTTGATTTAGCCGGTGCCGGTCTATTCGGGTTCTTCCTCAAGGTCGTCGAGTTCTTCCAGATACTCGCGCGGGTTGACCTTCTTCTCCTTCTTGGCGACAACCGCCTTCTTGGGGCCGGCCGCCTTGCGCAGCGGCAGCTCGAAGTCCTCTTCCAGCTCGCGCGGCGACAGGGGAACGCGGTCGGACTGCATATCGCCCAGTTCGGCGATGATATCGAGCTCTTCCTCAATTGGTTCGATGTCGTCGCCGGCTTCCAGTTCATCCACCATGTCCGGCTCAAAATCAGCCGTCTTGCGTTCATGCGGCAGCGGCCGCACGCTGTCTTCGCCGATCGACAGTTCGAGTTCCTTGGCCGTCTCGTGGATATCCTCGTCGGACTCGCGGATGAGAATCTCCTGGGCGTCCTCCGACAGCACCTTGACATCGAGACCGATACTCTGCAGCTCCTTGATGAGCACCTTGAAAGATTCGGGAACACCGGGTTCGGGAACATTCTCCCCTTTAACGATGGCCTCGTAAGTCTTCACCCGGCCGACGACATCGTCGGATTTGACGGTCAGGAGCTCCTGGAGGGTATAGGCGGCGCCGTAGGCCTCAAGAGCCCAGACCTCCATCTCGCCGAACCGCTGGCCGCCGAACTGGGCTTTGCCGCCCAGCGGCTGCTGGGTGACCAGGGAATACGGGCCGGTCGAGCGGGCGTGGATCTTATCGTCGACAAGGTGAGCCAGCTTGAGCATATACACAAAGCCCACCGTTACCGGATGATCGAACGGGTCGCCGGTGCGGCCGTCATACAGCACGCTCTTGCCGTCGTCCGGCAGGCCGGCCATGTGCA
>JAEZLU010000198.1 GCA_023415075.1 Bacillota bacterium | reverse complement strand
GCGCCGCATTCCTTGATGACGACGGCGTTGTAGGCGTCGATGATTTTGCGGGTGACCGGGCCGGGCTTGCCGTCGCCGACCTGGTCGTTGTCCATGCGGACAAGGGGCATGATCTCGGTGTTGGTGCCGCTGAGGAAGGTTTCGTCGGCTTTGCGGGCGAAGGGCAGGTCGAATTGCTTTTCGATGACCGTTAGTCCGAGTCCGGGGAAGATCTTTTCGACGAGAATAGTGCGGGTGACGCCGCGGAGGATAAGGTTGCTGACCGGATGGGTCCAGATGACGCCGTCCTTGACGATGTAGAAGTTGCTGCTGGAGCCTTCGGTGACTAGGCCGTCCCTTACCTGCACGGCCTCGAAGGCGCCGGCCTCCTTGGACCGCTGCTTGGCGAGGATGTTGCCCAGAAGGTTTATGGATTTTATGTCGCAGCGCAGCCAGCGCTCGTCAGGCGCATAGACACCTTTGGTGCCACTGGTCTGCAGCTCGACGTTGGTCTTGGTGGGCCTGATGGTCATGGTCAGGCAGGGAACGGAGGCGTCGGGGAAGGCGTGGGTCCGGGGAGCGACGCCGCGGGTGATCTGGAGGTAGATGGCCGCTTCCGTGAGGCCGCTCTCGCTGATTAGGGTCTGGTGGAAGTCGGCCAGTTCCTCGAAGGTGTAGGTGGCCGGGATCCTCAGTTCGCGCAGCGAGCGGAACAGGCGGTCCATGTGGGGCTTCAAGGCAAAGGGGCGGCCGTTGTAGACGCGGGTCACTTCGTAGACGCCGTCACCGAACTGGTGGCCGCGGTCTTCCAGTTGAATTATTTTTTCGTTGATGTCGATTATTTTTCCGTTGAGCAAAGCTACAGGTCCCATGGCAATCTTCCTTTCAGTAAATGGAATATTAGCTTTATTCCCGCCGAGTCGCTCGTTTTCCTGCCCGGCCTGCGGCCCCGGCAGGAAAAGCAACCGCCGGCGGGGAAATTAAGGTAAGTTTGCCGCTCGCGCTTTCGCCGGACCGCCTTTTCAGGCCCCGGTAGACAAGGCCGCCAGAACGGCTGCGGCATGGCCGGCCACCTTGACGCCGCGGAAGGCGTGGGCGATGTTGCCGGCTTCGTCGATGATGAAGGTCGAGCGCTCGATGCCGATGACTTTTTTGCCGTACATGGTCTTTTCCTTGAGGACACCGTACAGCCGGCAGACCGCTCCGTCGGCGTCGCTCAGCAGCGGGTACGGCAGGGCGAGTTTGGCGCTGAATTTTTCGTGGGAAGCAAGGCTGTCGCGGCTGATGCCGAAGATGCGGGCGCCGGCGGCGGCGATATCCGGGTAGATGTCGCGAAACTCGCGAGCCTCCTCCGTTCAGCCGCCGGTGTTGTCTTTGGGGTAGAAAAAGAGAATGATCTTCTGGCCCCGCAGGGCGGCGAGATCGACGACCGCCCGGCCGGTGGCCGGAAGGGTGAAGTCGGGGGCTTTGGTTTCGCTCATGCTGGCCCTTCCTTTCCGGTTCTAGTGTCCACTTTCAGTATACCACGAAGCGTTGGCCAACAGCTATTAGGGAGACAAATGTTATGACCGAAAACAGGCTTCTTTCTACTTATTTCGCGCTGATCAGCGTAGCTTTCCTTTGGGGCACCTCGTTCGCCGCCGCCAAGATCGGCCTGCGGGAGCTGGAACCGCTCAACCTGGTTATCTTCCGTTTTCTCATGGCGGCCGCCATTTTCGCCGCCATCCTCTTTGTACGCCGGGATAAGGGCACGATAGCCATGAAGGACGTGCCCCAGTTCGTGGCCCTCGGTTTTTTGACTATCACTTCTTATTTTTACATCCAGTATACCGGCCTGATGTACACGACGACGATCAACGCCGCCCTGATCGTAGCCACCAGCCCGGTCTGGACGGCCGTCTTCGGGGCGGTGCTCGGCTGGGAGCGGCTGCAGGCCACCGGCATCTTCGGCATCGGCGTGGCCTTTGCCGGCGTCAGCCTGGTGATAACCGGCGGCCACCCGTCCGCGATTTTCGCTTCGGCGACCCTGCCCGGCGACCTGGCTCTCTTGGTCAACGCCCTGGTGTGGGCCGGGATCACCGTGTACGGCAAGGCCCTCCTGCAAAAGTACCGGCCGTTCGTGGCCATGGCCTGGATCCATATTTTCGGCACCCTGCTGCTGCTGCCGTTCGCCGTCGTCCCCTCCCCGTTCGTCGCCACACCGCTTTTCGGGCAGCTGGCGGCCATCACCTGGCCGACGGCGGCCGGAGCCCTTTATCTGGCGGTGCTGTGCTCGGTATTCGCTTATTATATGTGGTATAGCGGCGTCGAAAGGATAGGCGCGGTCCGCACCAGCGCTTTCACTTATTTTAACCCGCTTTTCGCCACCATTACCGGCGTCCTCCTGCTCGGCGAACCGCTGACGCCCCTGGTGGTGGCCGGCGGCGGTCTGATCATCGCCGGCGTTTATCTGACCAACCGCCTGGGCCGGGCTGCCGACCGGGTCCAGGAAAGGGCCTAGCCATGGGCAGGCGACTGACGGCCTTCGAGTATATCCGCGGCTTGGCCATGCTGGGGGTGGTGGCCATCCACACCGGCGCCTACTCGCTGGCCAACCCCGAAGTCAACGTTCATCTGTTCGCCTGGCTGGAAATCCTCAGCCGGTTCAGTGTGCCGATATTTTTCTTCGTGTCGGCCTTCGGCCTGTTTTACCGCCACCGGCCCGAAGCGCCGCTCGACTATCCGGCGTTCTACCTGCGGCGGGCCAGGACGGTGCTGGTGCCCTATCTGGCCTGGTCGCTGCTCTATATGGCCCACACCAGTTGGCTGAGCGGCCAGGACTGGATGTGGTCGCCACCGTATATCTACGAATATTTCTTTTTCGGCTTTGCTTCCTACCAGCTGTATTTCCTGGTAATCCTCATCTGGTTTTACCTGCTGATGCCGCTGTGGCGGGCGGTGCTGCCGAAGCTGGCGGCCCGGCCGCTGGCCGGCCTGGGAACCGTCCTGGTGCTGCAGATCGTCTTTAATTATTACTCGAGCTATAGCCTGACGTTCACGACGGATAATTATTACCTGGCGCGGGCCGTCGAACACCGGATGAGCTTTTTGGTGCTGCATTATGTTTTCATTTTCCTACTGGGGGCGGTGTGCGCCCTGCGGTTCGGCGACTTTACCGCCCTGGTGGCCCGGCGCCGGCGGGCGATCAACATCTTTTTCGCCCTGGCGGTGGCCGGGATGCTGGCGGCTTATTACTGGCTGCTGGATTATCAGGATTACTCGCCCGAGCAGGCGGTCAACACCGTCCATCAGCTCAGCCCGGTCGGCGTGCTGTACACGCTGGCGGCCTGCCTGTTCTTCTTCGCCCTTTTCCACCGGCCGCTGCCGACGGCCGTCGCCGGCCCGCTGGCTGTCCTCGGCCGCCATTCGTACGCCGTCTACCTGATCCACCCGCTGGTGATGTACTACCTGGCCGACTGGCTGGCCGGCCAGGGCCTGACGATGACCGTGCCGGTGGTGCTGCTGTTCTACTCGCTGACGGTGGCGATCAGCCTGCTCTTCGCCGCCGGCCTGGTCAGGGTGCCGGCGCTCGCCCTGCTGCTGACCGGCAGCTCGCCTGCCCCGAAAGCAAAACCCGGAACATAAATGTTCCGGGTTTTATATTTAGTATTATGCGAGATGGTCTGAAAAGCTCTTTAGGCCTTCTCCCCTTTATCGACTCTGACTGCCAGAAAGGCGCCCATCGAGGGTATATGCTTCTGGCACCAGCGCTCGAAAGTATCGGGGTTTTGGATGAGGCCGGCGGGGGCGAACGGCGGGATGAAGACGGTGCCCCGCCAGGCGGTCACGGGGTGGGGTGCCAGCATGGCCTTGATGTCGCCGATGCTGTAGAAGTGGGCGTGGCGAAAAACCGTCCGCCGGAAGAACGTTTTGAGGCGGCGCTGCCAGGACCACGGACTGAGGCTGCCGAGGGTGGCCACGATGAGGCGGCCGCCGGGTTTGACCACCCGGTACATTTCCTGCAGGCAGTCGGCGGGTTTGCTGAAAAATTCCATGGCGGTGATACTTGTAACCATATCGAAGCTGCCGTCGGCGAACGGCAGGGCGGCAGCGTCGCCTGCCAGGAAGCGGACGGCGTCGCCGTATTCTTCGTTCTTGGCGGCAGCGATGGCCAGCATCTCCGGCGATATGTCGACGCCGACCACGCGGGCGCCGGCGGCCAGCAACTCGCCGGTGTAGATGCCGGTGCCGCAGCCGATGTCGGCTACTTCGAGGCCGGGGGTGACTGCGGCCAGTTCCATTACCGCTTCGCGTTCGTAGCACTGGACATAGCGGCCGTGAGGGGTGGCGAACCAGGCATCGTATTTGGCGGCCAGTTCCTGAAAGTAGTTTTTGTTCACAGTAGGAATCCCAGCCTTTGTTTGTCGCTGTCGGTGAGAAGCGCAGGGGTGGTGAGGTCTTCGGCCAGACCGGCTTTGGGGGCCCGGCGGCCGCCGGTGCGCAACCAGTAAGCGGCCAGCAGCTGGCAGAAGCGTTTCACGGCCTTGGCGTTGGCCCGACCGGCGGCCAGCCACAGGCGGTACAGCTCGGCGAGCACGTCGCCGGCGGTGGTTATCATATCCTGGCGGGCGGCGAATTCGGCCATGGCCAGGCTCTCCCGCACGGTAAGGTAGAGGGCCTGCTGGCGGAAGGAGTCGGCGTTCTCCCGGCTGCCGAATTTGAGCTCCAGGGCTAATAGTTCGCGGCCGATCTCGAGGATGGGCAGGATGAGGGCGAAGCCCTCGCCCAGGCCATGGCGCTGAACGGCCAGGCGGGCGGTCTGGCCGGCGCCGGCCAGGGTCGCTTCCCATAGTTTGCCATCCTCACGGCTGACAGCCAATCGCAGGACCAGTTCGCTGACCAGCGGGGCGAGGCGGCTGTGGGGCCGCAAGCTGGCAGTTCCGGCCAGGCCCTGCCACTCCTTGGCCAGACCGGCGATAGCCGCGGCCGGCCAGCCTTCGGCCTTGGCGGCGATATAGGCGGCCAAGAGGTCGTACATGGCGGCGTCATCGTTCTGAATGATGCGGTGCAGCCAGTTGCTGCCGAGGGCGGCCAGTTCGCCGGCAAGTTCGGCCGGCGGGCGGTCGGCGGTAACGGCAGTCAGGCGGGCGACCAGCTCGCGGAACAGGTCGCCGTCGCGCCGGCGGAGGGTCAGGGCCCCGGCAGTCGCCAGGGTGCGCAGGGCCGCCTGCACGGTGGCCGGGTCTTTCTCCCAGTCGCTGCGCTCCAGCAGGCTAAAAATAATTTCGGCCGCTTTCGCAGCCAAAAAATTGTATTTCTCCTTGAGGGCGATGGCGGCCACCGGAGCCA
>JAEZLU010000072.1 GCA_023415075.1 Bacillota bacterium | reverse complement strand
ACTTTGGCCAGCTCGGCCAACCAATCCTCGCGCACGGCGTAGCCGCCAGGGTCGGCGGCCCAGGCGTCGAGCGCCTGCCGGTAGACCTTGACAACGGTGGCCACATAGTGGACACTCTTCATCCGGCCTTCGATTTTGAAGCTGTTCAGGCCGCTGGCCGCCAGTTCGGGGATGCGGGCCAGCAGGCAAAGGTCCTTCGAGTTGAAAATATAGGTACCGCGGGCGTCCTCGGTCACCGGCATAAACTGGCCGGGCCGCGTTTCTTCCTCCAGGCGGTAGCGCCAGCGGCAGGGCTGGGCGCACTCGCCCCGGTTGGCGTCACGGCCAGTCAGGTAGTTGCTGAGCAGGCAACGGCCCGAGTAGGAAACGCACATCGCCCCGTGGACAAAGGCCTCCAGTTGGATTGTCGTCTTGGCCCTGATAAGCTCGATATCGGCCAGGGTGATCTCGCGGGCCAGTACGACCCGGCGAACGCCGAGGCCTTGCCAGAAGAGGGCGGTCGACCAGTTGGTGGTGTTGGCCTGAGTGCTGATGTGGATGGGCAGGGCCGGCACCACCTCGCGGGCCAGCCGCAAGACGCCCGGGTCGGCGACGATGGCGGCATCGGCGCCGCTGGCCTGAATAAACGACAAGAACTCCGGCAAGGCCGCCAGGTCGTCGTTGTGGGCAAATACGTTGACCGTCACATAGGCCTTTCTGCCTGCCCGGTGGGCCATGGCGATGCCGGCGGCGAGCTCGTCTTCGCTGAAATTGTCGCTGAACGCCCGCAGGCCGAACATCTTGCCGCCGAAATAGACGGCGTCGGCGCCGTAGGCGAGGGCAACCTCGAGCTTTTCGAAGTTGCCGGCCGGGGCCAGAAGTTCCGGCTTATTCACCGTGAGCCCTCCTGTTTAGCGAAAATGGGAAACCGCCGCCGCCCTCAGTTGCTGACCCGGGCGATGGCGGCAAGATGCTCCTCATAGGTCCGGCTAAAAACATGACTGCCGTCCTTATTGGCCACAAAATACAAGTAGTCGGTATCCGCCGGCGCCAATACCGCCTTGATGGCAGCCAAGCCGGGGCTGGCTATCGGGCCGGGCGGCAAGCCCATGTTTAGATAGGTGTTGTAAGGAGAAGGAATCTCGGTATCCTGAACGGTAAGCTCAGGCTTGGGATACCCGAGGATATACTGGATGGTCGCGCAGGACTGCAGCGGCATCCCTATCTTGAGTCGGCTCAGGAAGACGGCAGCAATAATCGGTCGCTCTTTGGCTACCTGAGCTTCTTTTTCGACCAGCGCCGCCAGAATGACGACCTCACGCACCGACAGGCCCTGTTCGGCTGCCTGCTGGTGCATCTCGGGCGTAAACTGGCTGTTGAACTGGGATACCATCATCTTGGCCAGCTGCTCTTCGCTGGCGCCGGCCGCCACTTTATAAGTGTCGGGGAAAACAAAGCCCTCGGCCTTGTATTTGCTTTCCGGGTGCGGATTCATATAATCATAGGGCGCATAAGCGGCTACATAACTTTTGAACTTGGCGGCCGAAGCCAGTTTCCGGCTCTCAAGGAGATTGGCTATCTGCTCGATGGTATAGCCTTCGGGAATGGTGAACTGGCGGAAAGCCGTCTCGCCCCTGGTCATTTTGCCGATAATCTGTTGTACCGTCATAGCTTTGGAGAATGTATATTCACCGGCCTGCAGTGAGCCGTCCACTCCTTCTATTTTGGCTACCAGCCGGAAAACCAGCACATTTTTTATCAGGCCCTGCTCGTACAAAAGCTCGCCGATGGCCTGAGTGGCCATGCCCTGCTTTATCGTCACCGTAAGCGGCTGCTCGCCGGCAGGGACACTGACCGCCTGGGCCAGGCTGTAAACAAAACCGCCGGATAGGAGCACCGCCACCGCCAAAAGCAACAGACCTTTGTATATTCGCTTGTCCAACATTGGTATCATGTTATCACCTCACTTACTGCATGTTTATTATACACTTAGGCATGGTTATTGTAAAAGAGTCCACTGCGAATAGGCAACCAGAGGGAATAATTTTGTAACCTAATGCAGTTTTAAGGTAGTTTCTCTCCAGTATTTTTAAAAAATACCACCACACCAGTTGGCTACGGCTAAATTACGCCGCGGGAACTTTACCCAGCTGCCTAAGACACTCGCGCTTCTATAGTCATCCGGCATCGGAAAAACAGCACGCATGCCCCACTTATGGACGAACGGGTAAAAAAAGAGGCTGTATCTCTACAGCCCCCTGATACCAGTAAACAAAAATGAAGCCCCCGCTAGAGAGGCTTCATTCGTCATACAGTCGCAGTTACGCTTCGGCGTCCTCTTCGTCCAAAAGCTCCTCATAGGCCTTGCGGACCGCTTCGAACTCGTCGTCCGTGGGATCGACATATATCTCTTCGCCGGTTTCGTCCTGATCGATCCGGGCGATATATACGTCGGTCTCTTCGTCCTCGCAGCCGCAACCGCAGCCGCACTCCTCTTCCTCATCGATGCTGATGGGAACAAGAATGGCAAACCGTTTGTCACCGACGGGAATGATGACTTCTTCACGGTAGTAATACTCATTGCCCTCTTCGTCAGTCATAACGACGACCGGTTCTTCGTCGTAATCGAGGTCGTCCTTTTCGATATCGGCCATTTTTTCACCTCATTTCCAAATGTCACTGTAATTGTAGCCCAGAAGAAATAGCCTGTCAAGGAAGTTTATGGGACGGCAAACTGTCCAGATAACCCTGGAGAATAAAGACGGCGGCCATCTTGTCGATCACCTGGCGCCGTTTAGCCCGGCTGACGTCGGCGGCGATCAGCGATCGCTCGGCGGCCACCGTCGACAGGCGTTCGTCCCACAGGCTGACCCTGACTGCCGGGAAAGCGGCCGCCACCTCGGCGGCGAAGCCCTGAACGGCCTCGCCCCGCGGGCCGATGGTGCCGTTCATGTTCTTGGGCAGGCCAACGACGATGGCCTCCACCCCGTAGGCGGCGACGAGTTCGGCCAGGCGGGCGAAATCCTTGGCCGGCGAAGAGCGGCGGATTACCTCGACCCCCTGGGCCGTGAGGCCGAGCTCGTCGCTGACCGCAACGCCGATTGTCTTATCACCGACATCAAGTCCTAGTATGCGCATAAGCTCTCCCTAATATCAGCCGCGGCTAAATAATCTTCAGGCAAAATTCCGGGCAGTGGGCACCACAGTAGCCGCACAGCAGGCAGCGGCCGACGTCGGCGACAACCTTACCGTCCTCGAGACGCAGGGCCCCGGCCGGACACCTTTCCACGCAGCGGCCGCAGCCAGCGCACCAATCCTCCACCAGCAGCCTGCGCCGGCGGCGCCCCAGCTGCTCGGCCAGGCCGGGTGCAGGCGGCCGTCCTGAGAATACGGCAACGTTGTAGGCCACTTCCTCGGGTGACTGCATGCCGACGGCCACCGCGCTCAGGTCTCCGTTGGCCAGCACCCAGTCGAAGGCCGTCGGCGCGTCGGCTATCAGATGGCCGCCGCCCAGGGCCTTCATGGCGTAGACGCCTTTGCCGGCCGCAGCCGCTACTTTGATGGCGGCCGCCATTTCGGCCGCTGTGCCGTCCATTATGCCGATACCGGCCTTATTGAAAATCGGGTGGACTACATCGACTTGCGGCATATCGGCCACCGCCCGCACTACCTCAATTGTGTGGGTGGAAACGCCCACCGCCCGCACCACTCCTTTGGCCTTGGCGTCGGTCAGACAGCCCAGGGCGTCGGCGTGGCCGGCCAGCGTCAGCCGCGAAGGCTGCTCGTGCAGCATGAAAATGTCGATATAGTCGCGGTCGAGCGCCCGGCAGGCGCGCTCGAGGCTGTGGGCCATCCCCTCGTAGGTATAGGCGTAGGCTTTCGAGGCAACGATAACCCCGCTTGTCCCGCCCAGCGCCTGCCTGATATAGGGGTAATTGTCATACAGTTCGGCGGTATCAATAAAATTAACCCCTGCCGCCAGCGCCGCCCGGATAACGGCGGCACCGCTTTGCAGAGGCAGATTGGCTTGCAGGGGACCAATGGTGAGCGAACCGAAGCAAAGGCGCGACACCGTAAGACCCGTGTTGCCGAGTAAGCGATATTCCATCTATTTGTCCGTAAGGTAGGCCCTAACAAGCTCCTCCAGGAGCTCATCCCGCTCCAGCTTGCGAATCATCATACGGGCGTTCTTGTAGCTGGTAATGTAGGTCGGGTCGCCTGACAGAAGGTATCCAACCAGTTGGTTGATGGGGTTGTAGCCTTTTTCCTTGAGCGCCTGATAGACCGTAGTGATAATCACGGCCGCGTTGCTCTCGTCGCCTTCAACCTTAAACATCATTGTTTGCTCGGACGGATTGGTCATGGGACACCCTCCTCCCTTCTATTATCTCTCCGGTTATACCACTATATTCTACCCGGCCTATATTTTTCCTGTATCGCCCGAAAAATAAATCTTTGGGCGGGCCATGTAGCCCGCCCACTTTTCAGCATACTACTTTATCTGGCTTTTTACCGTCGCCACCGCCGCCGCCAGTGCCTCGACGATTTTGCCGGGCTGCTTGCCGCCGGCCTGAGCCATATCCGGCCGGCCGCCGCCGCCGCCGCCGGCCACTGTGGCCGCCGCCTTAACGATATTGCCGGCATGGATGCCCTTGGCCACCGCCTTGGCAGTCGCCATGACCACGAAGTTGACTTTATCGCCGCTGACCGCACCGAGCACAGCGACGCCGCAAGCCAGTCTGGCCCGCACCAGGTCGGCGGTGCTGCGGAGATCTTCCATATCGGCGGCGCTGACCTGGCCGGCGACGATCTCGACCTCGCCAGCCGTTTCCTTGCCAGCCAGGAGCTCCTGGACAGCCAGCTTGGCCAGCTTGCCGTTGGCGGCCGCCAGGGCCTGTTCGGTCGCCTTGAGTTCGCCCTCGAGGGCTTCGATTTTACTTACAAGGTCTTCCGGCCGCGTCTTGAGGGCAGCCGCGGCCGTCACCAGGATGGCTTCGCGATTATTCACGTATTCGAGCGCTCCGGCCCCGGTGACTGCCTCGATCCGGCGGACACCGGCGCCAACGCTGGCCTCACTGACAATCTTGAACAGACCTATGGTAGAAGTATTGGTCACATGGGTACCGCCGCACAGTTCCTTGCTGAAATCGCCGGCGACAATGACGCGCACTTTGTGGCCGTATTTTTCGCCGAAGAGGGCCATGGCCCCCATCTCCTTTGCCAGTTCCTGGGTGGTCTCGATGACCGATACCGGGATACTCTCAAGGATGGCTGCGTTAACCGTCTTTTCCACCTCGGCCAGTTCGCTGTCGCTCACCGGGGCAAAGTGGGAAAAGTCGAAGCGGAGCCGTTCGGGGCCTACCAGCGAGCCGGCCTGGTTGACATGGCTGCCCAGCGCCTTCTTGAGGGCCGCATGCAGCAGGTGGGTGGCCGTGTGATTGCGGGCGGTGGCCTGGCGGCGGACGGTGTCGACAGCCAGTTTCACGGCGTCGCCGGTTTTCAGGACGCCTTCCTCGACAAGGCCGACATGATAGATGGTGCCGTCAGGCAGTTTCTGAGCGCTCGACACCTGCATCTTGCCGAGCGGGCCGCTGACCATGCCAGTGTCGCCGACCTGGCCGCCCCCTTCGGCGTAAAAGGGGGTCACATTGAAGATAACGGCCACTTCCTCGCCGTCACTTGCCTCGTCGACGATTTTGCCGTTCTGCAAAATAACGACGATCTTACCGCTGTCGGCGTCAGGATCGTAGGCCAGCCCTTCACTGACCACGCCCGACAGGTCAGGTAGGGTGATGCGCTCGTTTTCGGCCCGGGCCGAGCGGGCCCGTTCGCGCTGTTCGGCCATGGCGGCGTCGAAGGCCGCCTTATCGAGGCTCATGCCTTCGTCGTCCAGTATTTCCTGAGTGAGTTCCCACGGGAAGCCAAAGGTATCATAGAGGCGGAAGGCGTCGGCACCGGACAGGGTCGCGCTGCCGGCGGCTTTGAGTTCGCCGATGTGCTTGTTGAGTAGCTCGATGCCTTGTTGGAGGGTGGCGATGAAGCGGTCTTCCTCCAATTGGATGACCCGCTTTATGTAAGCCCGTTTCTCGCCGATCTCCGGATAAGGTTCGGCGAAAATGGCGGCAACGACATCGACGATGTCGGCCAGGAAAGGTTTGTCGACGCCCATCAGCCGGCCGTGGCGGACCGCCCGACGGAGGATGCGGCGGAGGACGTAGCCGCGGCCCTCGTTGGAGGGCAGCACGCCGTCGCTGATCATGACCACCATGCTGCGGCCGTGGTCGGCGATAACCTTTAGGGAAACATCGGTTTTGGCGGCAGTGCCGTACTTGACACCGGCCACCTTCTCCATGTGCTCGATGATCGGGAACAGCAGGTCGGTCTCGAAATTGGATTTTTTGTTCTGCAGCACCGACGCGATGCGCTCCAGGCCGGCGCCGGTATCGATGTTCTTCTTGGCCAGCGGCGTATAGTTGCCGGCCTCGTCGCGGTCAAACTGGGTGAACACCAGATTCCAGATCTCCAGGTAACGGTCGCAGTTGCAGCCGACGGTACAGTCCGGCTTGCCGCAGCCGCGCTCCGGCCCGAGGTCGACGTAGATCTCCGAGCAGGGGCCGCAGGGGCCGGGGCCGATCTCCCAGAAGTTGTCCTCCATGCGGACGATACGCTGGGGCGGCAGGCCGATATCGTTGTGCCAGATATCGAAAGCCTCGTCGTCCTTGGTGTGGATGGTTATCCACAGGCGGTCGGGCTCAAGGCCGAGTTCCTTGGTCACAAACTCCCAGCCCCAGGCGATGGCTTCCTTCTTGAAATAATCGCCGAACGAAAAATTGCCCAGCATCTCGAAGAAGGTATGATGGCGGGCGGTGCGGCCAACATTTTCGATATCGCCGGTGCGTACGCACTTCTGGCTGGTGGCGATGCGCAGGCGGGGCGGTTTCATTTTGCCGGTGAAAAACGGCTTGAACGGGGCCATGCCGGCACCGATCAAGAGGAGGGTCGGGTCATTCTCGGGAATGAGCGGATAGCTTGGCAGTATCAAGTGTTCCTTGCTGGCGAAAAACTGCAGGAATTTCTTGCGCAGTTCGTTTCCGGTCAATCTGATCAACCTCCGTATAAGGCAGACATTCTGCTGGAATTATACATAATTTACGTCAGGTTGTCAATAAATGGGCCGGTTGCCGGCCGCTAGATTAAAAGCCGCAGCAAGTGGCGGCAGAGCACCTTGGCGACCCCGGCCACCGGCACTCCCAGCAGCATCCCGGCCAGGCCGGCCAGTTCCTCACCCACGAACAGGCAGAAAATTACGGTCAGCGGATGGAGATCAGCGTTCTCGCCAATAATTTTCGGGCCGATGATCGTCCCCTCGGTCTGATGAATGACGAGAAACAGCAGGGCGACCTTAAGGGCTAGCAGCGGCGACTCCAGGAGAGCTACCGTCACCGCCGGAGCGGCGCCAATAAACGCTCCGAAATAAGGAATGATGTCCAGGAGGCCGGCAAGGATGCCGATAATCAGGGCGAATCTGACTCCCAGCAACTCTAGGCCGACACTTACCAGCAGGCCGACGATCACGGCGACCGTCAACTGGCCGCGGATAACCCCGGCTAACACTTTGTCAACGTCGCGGCCGACCAGGACGGCCTCCTGACGCCAGCGGGCCGGCAGCAGACCGAGAGCGGCCTCGCTCAGTTCGTGCCAGTCGTGGAGGAGATAAAAAGCCAGCACCGGGCTTATGACAAGGCCGATGATATGCGAAAGCAGGCCGAGGATGGCGGCCACGACGGTGGCGATAAGCCCCTGGGCAGCCGCTTGCAGACTGACAAGCCCCTCATCAATGGATACCCGCAGCGAGGGCGGCAGGGCTGAATGCTGGTACTGCCACTGGATGGCGT
Organism: Bacillota bacterium; assembly: GCA_023415075.1. Classification (GTDB taxonomy): domain Bacteria; phylum Bacillota; class Negativicutes; order Sporomusales; family UBA7701; genus JAEZLU01. The sequence goes on along the minus strand of JAEZLU010000072.1, from coordinate 5,974 downwards.
AAAGGAGCTCCTCGCCTTTGGCGGTCATAAGCGGTAGCTCGCGGCCGAAGCTTTCCAGCTCCCGCACCAGGAGGGGGATAAGGCGGCTGCCGCCGACGATGACGATGCTAAATAGCGCCAGGTACAAGAGGGCAATCGCCCAGGCCCGCTTGAGACCCCTGGCAACCAACCAGTCCACCGCCGGATTGAGAATATAGGCCAGCAGGAAGGCGATGACGAACGGATAGAGACCGCCCCGCACCTGCCACAAAAACCATGCCGCCAGCAAGGCTGCCGCCGTTAAAATGCCGATTGTCAATGATTTCCGGGTGATCAGCATGGGATTTCTCCTGTAAATAAAGAAGAGACCTTGCGGCCTCCTCCTTTCCCCTAGTCCAGCTTCTTCATGATCCGTTTGCGGACCCGCCGGGCCTGTCGCATAAGATCGTCGGTCCTATGCTGGACAGCCTCGACGCCGCGCTCCATCAGCGGTTTCCTCTGCGGTTTCATCAGCGGACCCATGATAGCGCCAAGCACCGTACCCATCACACTGCCCCACAACAGTCCCTGCCAAAAATTGCTGCGCATCACAATCCCCCTTCTTGCCTTGCAAAATTCACCGCCCCAGGCAGAGGGTCGGCGTACAGAGTCAGGCTGCCGTCAGATTCGACGTTGAAAATTTTTACCTGCTCGCCCCGCAGGGCGAATTCGACGCAACATTCCCAGCAATAATACTGTTCCGCCCCCACCTTGCCTACCGCACTCCGTGCGCAAATAGGGCATGAAACCATTCACACTACACCACCTGAATCATGATCGGCCGGCAACAGACTGGCCATAGCCTCGGGCACAATCAGCCGGTCCTCGTTCGTCACCTGGGCCACCGGCAGCGGCATGAGCCGCCGGCCGCTCAGAAGATCGGTAATCAGTCCGTCCGACAGTTCGTAAAAGCGGACTTCGCCGGTGTCTGCGTTGCAGAGCACGTCGGCTACCCGGCCGAGGAAATCGCCGGTTTCGCTGTAGACCGGCTTGTCGCACAGGACGGCCAGCTTGCCGACCCCGTCCGCGGCGAGAATGGCCGCGAAGTCCTGCACCGCCTCGGCACTGCGCACCGTCACCGCGTCGCGGCCAATGGCGTAAATGTCGGCGAACAGAATGCCCCGCTCCTGGCCGAACCAGGAAGAACCACCGATTACCAACCCCACGAAAGCGGCACGTTCGATGCTCAATACCACTTCCAGTACTTCGCCAATCTGGGTGCCGCTATCGATCTCCAGCACCGGCAGGCCGAGCAAGCTGCGCAGTTTCTGCATGTTGCCCTCCCGAACAGATTGTCGCTAATAGTATTGCCAGTCCATTCGTCTTTTATTTAGATCTGTTACCTGCATTGGGCCAAAAACAAAAGAGCACCTTCCGGTGCTCTCCAGGTTGTCGACAAAGTCCCATCTGCGGCGTTGCTCCTCAAAGCGCTTGCTTGCGTACGTCTCACAGTACGCGGCGCGGCGCGCTTTTCCGGCGCGCCTTGCATCTGGAACTTTCTCGGCAACCTGGGGTTTGTCTGCATTCTAAAGAGCACCTTCCGGTGCTCTCGGCACTTTTCTTCTTTTGTCGGTTACAGGTGGCACGGCGCCTACTTCGGCTTTGTTTTCGCCGGTACGGCCTTGAGTACGATCCGGTCGGCTTCGCAGGCGACTTTTATCCCATAATCGACAATACCGTCTTTGTAGAGCTTTACTTTGAGAGCCAGCAGCGCCTTGCCAAGGTCTTCCTGCAGCTGCGGCGGCAAAAAGTCGGCGTAGGCCGCTTTTTTCGTTTCGCTTTTCACCGGCCTGGCGACAGGATGGCCGTCGCTTTCATGCTCAAAACTGGCCTCTTCCGCCATTTTGCCAAACATCTCGGAATCCTGCCGGTTTTTAGGTATTTTGGCCATTTTCAATCCTCCTGAAGCGAACTGCCTTATCTTACCGCCTGACTGATTATCCCGCCGCCGATGACGATGTCGCCATCGTAAAAGACGACAGACTGGCCGGGGGTAATGGCCCGCTGCGGCTCGGCAAAGCGGACGTTTACCCGGCCGTCCGCCAGCGGCGTCACCATAGCCACAGCGGCGCGGGCGCTGTAGCGGATCTTGGCGGTGCAGGCAAGCGGCGCCGTCAGTTCGTCGACGGCGATGAAGTTCAGATCACCGGCTATCAGCTCACCGGCAAACACGTCGTTGTCGTCGCCGACAATAAGCTCGTTGCGGTCGCTGTCAAGGGCCACGACATAAAGTGGCCGGCCAGCCGCCAGGCCCAGGCCCTTGCGCTGGCCGACAGTGTACAGCGGCAGTCCACGGTGGCGGCCAAGCAACCGGCCGGCAGTGTCGACGATGTTGCCCGGCTTAAGGCTCTCCGGTGCCTTGTCGGCAAGAAAAGCGGCGTAGTCGTCGTCCGGCACAAAGCAGATTTCCTGGCTGTCAGGCTTGTCCGCCACCGCCAGGCCGAACTCACGGGCCAACTGCCGCGTTTCAACTTTGGTGTAGTCGCCCAGCGGCATCAGAAAATGCTGCAGGCTGTCCTGATTCAGATGATAAAGGGCGTACGACTGGTCCTTGGCGCTGTCAACCCCCTTGCGGAGGAGATAGCGGCCGTAGGCGGCGTCGTAGCCAATGCGGGCATAATGGCCGGTGGCTACATACTCGGCTCCCAGGGCCCGGGCCCGCTGCAGCAGCCCCTCGAACTTGACGTGGCGGTTGCAGGCGATGCAGGGATTGGGAGTCCGGCCGGCGGCGTACTCGCGGACGAAGTAGTCGACGACCGTTTGCTGGAACATCTCGCGGAAGTTGAGTACATAGTAAGGGATGTCCAGCCGGTCGGCTACCCGTCTGGCGTCGTCGACCGCCGACAGTGAACAGCAGCCCCGCTCCTCGGGGCTGTCCTCGCGCTCGCTGTCCCAAATCTGCATGGTCGCGCCGATAACATCGTAACCCTGGCGCACAAGAAGGGCGGCAGTCAAAGAACTGTCCACCCCTCCGCTCATGGCCACCACCACTCTAGGTTTGGCCGTCATGACATCACTTTCCCTTTTTGGCGATATAGTCCTTGATGGCCTCGTGCAATGCGTCGGCCGCAAGGTTCGAACAGTGCATCTTGACCGGCGGCAACCCGTCAAGAGCCTCCGCCACCGCCTCGTTGGAAATCTTCAGGGCCTCTTCAAGCTTCTTGCCCTTGACCATCTCGGTCACCATGCTGCTGGTGGCAATGGCCGCGCCGCAGCCGAAAGTCTTGAACTTCACGTCGGTGATGACGTCGTTGTCGTCCACTTTGAGGTAAATGCGCATAATATCGCCGCACTTGGCGTTGCCCACCTCGCCGATGCCGCTGGCGTCCTTGATCTCGCCGACGTTGCGGGGGTTGGTGAAATGGTCCATTACTTTCTCGGTGTACATAAATTTCTCTCCCGTCTATAGCATTAATATTAGTGATGAACGTGACACTCGCTGCAGGGGTTGGCCACCTTGGTCAAGGCCGCCTCGCCGTAGAGCGGCGACATTGCCCGTAGACGTTCGAGGATCTCCGGCAGCACCTCGAGCAGGTACTCGACCTCGGCCTCGGTGTTGTCCTTGCCGAGGGTAATCCTGAGCGACCCGTGAGCCACCTCGTGGGTGAGGCCCATCGCCAGCAGCACGTGGGATGGATCGAGCGAACCGGAGGTGCAGGCCGAGCCGCTGGAAGCGCCGATGCCCTTGAGGTCGAGATTGAGAAGCAGCGATTCGCCCTCAACGAACAGAAAGCTGAAGTTGGCGTTGCCTGGCAGCCGCTCAGTCGGATGGCCGTTGAGCTTGACGTGGGGAATCTTGGCCATTACCTCGCTGATTATCCGGTCCCGCAGCCCGGTCAGATAAGCCATCTTTTTGGTCATGTCCCGCTGGGCTAACTCAGCCGCCTTGCCGAGCCCGACGATGCCGGGAACGTTCTCGGTGCCGGCCCGCATATTGCGCTCGTGGCCGCCGCCGTGCTGGACAGCTTCAATCCGAACGCCGCGCCGGATGTAGAGGGCGCCGACCCCTTTGGGTGCGTGGAACTTGTGGCCGGACAGCGACAAAAGGTCGATATTCATATCTTTGACGTCGATGGGATAGTTCCCTACTGCCTGAACGGCGTCGGTGTGAAAATAGATGCCCTTTTCACGGGCCAGTTTGCCGATTTCCTTCACCGGCTGAACGGTGCCGACCTCGTTGTTGGCAAACATTATGGTGATAAGTATTGTTTGATCGGTGATGGCGGCCCGCAGGTCCTCCATACGGATCATGCCGTATTCGTCCACCGGCAGATAGGTGATCTTGAACCCGTGGTACTTCTCCAGATACTCGCAGGTATGGAGAATGGCATGATGCTCGATCGCCGATGTGATTATGTGGTTGCCTTTCTTGCGGTTGGCAAAGGCCACTCCTTTGATGGCCAGGTTGTCGGCCTCGGTACCGCCGCTGGTGAAAAATATCTCGTTGGTTTCGGCCCCCAGAAGGGACGCCAGCTGCCGCCTGGCCTCGTCCACGGCCTTGCGGGCCTCGCGCCCGAAGCTGTGGATGCTCGACGCGTTGCCGAACTTGTCGGTCATGTATTCTAACGCAAGGGCAGCGACTTCTTTGTCGACCGGGGTGGTGGCCGAATGGTCGAAATAAATGCGTCTCATGTTCTCTCTCCTAACTATTTTTCTTCTTTAGCCAGATCGGCCAGCGAAATCGAGTCAAGCACGCCGACGATACTATCGCGGACTTTGGCCCATACGCCCCGGGTGACGCAGGTCTTGGCCCGCATACAGTATTCGTTGTCGCTGGCATCGGTCAGCAGACAGTCCACCGGGGCGATCGGCCCCTCCATGATGCGGATGATATCGCCAACCGTTATCTGCGACGGCTCCCTGGTCAGCGTATAGCCGCCCTGGGCGCCGCGGATGCTCTTGACATAGCCGGCCTTGCGCAGGATACCCATAAGTTGTTCCAAATAGTGCTCGGAAATCCCCTGACGCTGGGCCACGCTTTTCAGGGAAATCGGCCCCTGCCCGTAGTGGAGGGCAAGATCGTACATCGCCGATACCCCGTATCGTCCCTTTGTCGACAGCTTCACAGCAACCTCACCCTCTTTTCCGAGTAATACGATAGGATTTCTTTGCTTTAAATATACCAAATATGCTGCCGATTGTCAAAGAGATGTTGTCATTATTTTTAACCGCTTGGCGGGCGATTATGATGGCAAGAAAAGGCCCCCGCACAGGCACAAAAAGCCCCGGCGAGCTTGTCGCCGGGGCCAGAGTGTTGACAAACCCAGGCTGGCTAGAAAGGTCCAGATGCAAGGTGCACCGTAAAAGCGCGTCGCGACGCGTACTGCGGGACGTACGCAAGCAAGCGCTTTGACGACGGCCCAGGACGGGCCTAGTCCCGACCGCGCCACGGATGGCATAGCGGTCGGGGGGGAGCAAGTGCGCAAGTTCTTAGCGCTTCAGCGCTTAGAACTGCGGCCTGCCCCTTGCGGGTACGCCGCAGATGGGCCTTTATCGACAGCCTGACCCCGGCGAGCTTGTCGCCGGGGCTTTATCTTATCTTACGATGGCGGCAGCCGCATCAGCCAGTTGCTGGTCGTCAGCCGACGGCCGGCCGCTGATGCCGATGGCGCCGATCACCCGGCCGCCGTCAGCGACAATTGGTGCCCCCCCGGGCAGGCCGGTTAGCTTGGGGTCGCAGTAGAAGCGGATATCTACTTCTTCCTTTTTTATCCGCGCCCCGAAGGCCCCCGACGCCGCCTGCATGCGGGCCGCGGTGTAGGCCTTGTGCTGGGCGAAATGAGCGCTGCGGACTGGTACACCGTCCATCATGGTCAGTGAGATAAGGTAGCCGGCGCCGTCGCAGATAGCGATAGCCACAGGCTTGCCGCCGTCGCCGGCCGCCTTCGTCATAACCCAGTCGGTAAGTCGCCGGCAGTCGGCCAGCGTCAATCCATCCATAACCCTGTCCTCCTTG
>JAEZLU010000355.1 GCA_023415075.1 Bacillota bacterium | reverse complement strand
GCCATGGCCCGCCGTTCCTCGGCCTTGGCCTGGGCAACCCGCTTTTCAGCCTCGGCCTGGTCGGTCATGAGCTCAGCACCGATGTTACGGCCGACGTCGACGTCGGCGATATCGATCGACAGAATCTCGAAGGCCGTGCCGGCGTCAAGGCCCTTGTGCAGCACCGTCTGCGAGATGTGGTCAGGATTCTCCAGCACATCTTTGTGGTCGACCGCCGAACCGACGCTGGTGACGATGCCCTCACCGACGCGGGCGATAATCGTGGCTTCGCCGGCGCCGCCCACCAGTCGGTCAATATTGGCCCGTACGGTGACCCGCGCTTTTACCTTGAGCTCAATGCCATTTTTGGCAACCGCGGATACGAACGGCGTTTCGATAACCTTCGGGTTGACACTCATCTGGACGGCCTCCAGCACGTTGCGGCCGGCCAAATCGATGGCCGCCGAACGCTCGAACGGCAGGGCGATCTGGGCCCGGTGGGCGGCAATGAGGGCGTCGATCACCCGGTCGACGTTGCCGCCGGCCAGGTAGTGGGCCTCAAGCTGGTTGACGTTAACATCGAGGCCGGCTTTGTTGGCCTTGATGAGCGGCAGCACGATCTGGGACGGTGGTACCCGCCGCAGCCGCATGCCGATAAGGGTGAATATGCCTACATGGACGCCGGCGGCGATAGCCGAAATCCACAGGCCCAGAGGCACGAAGTGCAGAAAGAGGGCCAGACCGATGATAAACAGGACCAGGATGAACACGCTACTGAGCAAAGCTGTCATTATACCATTCTCCTCCTGAAACTATTATTGGTCTTCGATGGGGCGGACGACAATCCGGTTGCCGCTGACACTCACCACCTTGACCTTGTTGCCGGGCTTGATGTACTGGCCTTCCGACACCACGTCGAGGTGGGTGCCGGCGATATCGATAACCCCTGCCGGCCTTAGCAGGGTGAGGGTTATACCGGTCTGGCCAAGATAGCTGTTGTAATCGCCGCTGGAGACAAAGCCGGCGGTCGTCGTCTCGGCGTCCTTGAGCACCAGACGGGACCACAGGCGGCTTGACGGCAGCCGGCGGAGGATTATCAGGAATATTATGACCGCCGCCACCAGGCTGCCGGCCAGCAGGTTGAGAGCGGTGAGATCGCCGCCAAGGGTCAGGAAAAAGCTGGCCAGGATGCAGACTATGCCGCCCAGGCCGAACAGCCCCATACCGGGAGTGAAGATCTCGAAAACGATGAGGGCGGCGCCGATAATAAACAGGATGATTTCCATCCAACCGGCCAGGCCGCTCAGCCATTGACTGGCGAAGAACAGCAGCACGGCCGCCACACCAACCAAGGCCCCCAGGCCCAGGCCGCCGGTTTTTATCTCCGTCAGCAAGGCGAGAAATATAAGTGTAATGAGGGCCGACTTCACCATCGGGTTAGACAGCCAGCCGGCCATTTTCTCGGCCCAGCCCTGAGTATACTCGACAACCGGCGCCCCGGCCAGGCCGAAATGGGCCAGTACTTCGCTGCGCTCGGCCGCCACCAGGTCGGCGTAGCCTACCTTGACGGCCTGATAATCGGTAAGGGCCAGGATTTTGCCGGGTTCGGCGTAGCCCGGCAGGCCGAGAGTTTTGTCAACCATCGCCTCGGCCACCCGCGGGTCGCGGCCGGTCTTGTTGGCAGTGGCGGCAAACTCGGCCTTGAGGGCGGCAATAGTCTTCTCGGTGGCTGGAATGGGTTCGGCAGCGCCAATGCTGCCGCCGGGCGCTATGGCGATCTTTTTGTGGGCGATAGCAATGAGCGCCCCCGCCGACCAGGCCCGGTTTTTCACGTAGCAGATGGTATCGACGCCGGCCTCGCCAATCTTGTCGCGGATGACAGTGGCGGCGTCGACCAGGCCGCCGAACGTATCGATCTCGACCAGGATGGCTTTGGCTCCCTTGGTCTTAGCCTCGGCCAGCGCCTTGTGGACAAGCGCCGTCTGCCCGCCATCGATTTCACCCTTAATATTGATCACGACGACCGGCGCTTCGGCGCAATAGGCGGCCGGTACGGCCGTCAGCGCAAAGGTAAGCGCGAGCATCAGAGTAAACAGCATCCTCACCATATAACGCCTCCCGCGTGGTTCTTGTCATAGTGTATTCGTCGCCGCCGGTTGTATTCCTGCGCCAGGCCTTGACGGCCACCTCACCATACCCATATCAGCAAATATTTCTTAAATTTTGCCACTCTTTTTAAGATTTTTATTTTATGGTTTACGCTTGACCAACCATCTAAACTATGATATCTTGCTATTATCGTAGTGAAGCAACCAATCGCAGCATTTTTTCAGCTTTATTCGTGCAATATTCGTCGCAGTATCTGCGTTTTACATCACAGACCAGCCACATCAGCTTTCGTATCATCAACGCCGTTTCATCGCCGCAACAACCACATCATTAATCTCGCTTCACTATACAAATTAGACAGGTCGCAAGGCCTGTCTTTTTTCATTGCGCAGTCATGACAAAAGCCGGTACCGCCTGACGGCAAAATACCGGCTTTATATCTCATTGACTTAGCAGTTCCTTGACGATGGCATTCACGAGCTTGCCGTCAGCCCGCCCTTTGACCTTGGGCATCAGGGCGGCCATAACCTTGCCCATCTCCTTCGGCCCGGAGGCCCCGGTCTGGGCTACCGCCTCGGCCACCAGCGTCCTTACTTCCGCCTCGCTCAGCTGGGCAGGCAGATAGCCCATAAGAATGGCTATTTCCTGCTCCAGGGCGGCTACAAGGTCGGGCCGGTTGCCTTTCTTGAACTCCTCCAGCGAATCGCGGCGCATCTTGACTTCCTTTGCCAGGACGTCCAGCACCTCTTCGTCGGTAGTAAGCTCCTTGCGGCGGTCAATCTCGGTATTCTTGATGCTGGCCCTGACCATGCGGATGACGGAGAGGCGCAGCTTGCCTGCCTCCTTCTCCTTCATGGCCTGTTTCATATCTTCGTTAAGCCTATCTTTGATAGACATAGCCGACCTCCGAAACAACTTTTCCGCTATGCCAGCGCAGCCGGCGCCGGTCGCGCCTTAGGACTTGAACTTACGCTTGCGCGCCGCTTCGGACTTCTTCTTACGCTTAACGCTAGGCTTCTCGTAATGCTCGCGTTTTCTCACTTCGGAAAGAACTCCCGCTTTTTGGCATGTGCGCTTGAATCGGCGGAGTGCGCTGTCCAGTGTTTCGTTTTTTCCTACTTTGACTTCTGACACCTGATCTCCCTCCCTCCACACAGACCTCGGGAAGCATCTTAAGTGCATTCACCAGAAAATTATACACGATTACGACAAGCGCTGTCAATATTAGCCCGGGGGCCAAGTCATAAAACGGCCGCCGAGAACGTGCCAGTGAATGTGATGGACGGTCTGGCCGCCGTTGTCTTTGGTGTTGACAACCGTCCGGAAACCGTCGTCGCCCAAGCCGAGCTTGCCGGCTATCTGCGGAATGGTCTGCATGATATGGCCAAGCAGCGGCTGATCGTCGCAGCAGGTTTCCATCAGGTTGGCGATGTGCCGTTTCGGCACCACCAGCACATGGACGGGCGCGGCCGGCTTTATGTCGTGGAAAGCCACAACATGCTCGTCTTCGTAAATAAGATTAACCGGGATCTCCCTGGCGGCAATCTTGCAGAAAATACAGTCCTCAGGCATGCCAACACTTCCTCTCCACCGGTTCGCCGATGGTAGTATTTTACCTGTCGTTAGGAAAATATTCTGCTTCCTCATTAGGATATCCTGCCGGTGGCATTTCCCCCGACGGAAAAATCAGCCAACGACCCGGCCCCAGACCCCGTCGCGGTACAGCCGTTCCAGCCGGACCGGCAGGAGTTTGCCGGTCAGCTCGTCACCGCCGGCGGCGAACACCCGCAGATAGTTGCTTGTCAGCCCCTCGCGCGTCCCGCCGCTGCCGATTTCGAACAGCACCGGCAGCTCGCGGCCGAGGAAGCGCTGACGGAAGGCGGCCGCCTTTTCGTTGGCCAGCCGCTGGAGGGCGGCGGCCCGTTCCTTTTTCACCGTCTCGTCGACCTGCCCGGTCATGGTGGCCGCCGGCGTCCCCTGGCGGCGCGAGTAGGGAAAGACATGGATGCGGGCCAGTTCGAGGCCGGCAACAAAGTCGAGGGTATTGGCGAACTGGCTGTCCGTTTCGCCGGGAAAGCCGACAATGATGTCGGTGGTTATGGCGATATCGGCAACGCGGGCCTGGATGCCTTCAATGAGGGCCCGGTAATCGGCGGTGGTATAGTGGCGGTTCATGGCCCGCAAAACAGCGTCGTCGCCGGCCTGCAGCGGCAGGTGCAGTTGGCGGCACAGCCGCTCGTCGGCCTGCATGAGGCTGATGAGCTCGTCGGCGACCTCGACCGACTCGAGTGAGCCCAGACGCAGCCGTACCAGGCCGTCCACCGCCAGCACGGCCCTCACGGCGTCGGCCAGGGTCACCGCGCCGCCTATATCCTGACCGTAGGCCCCCAGATGGATACCGGTAAGGACGATCTCCTGGAAGCCGGCAGCCGTCAGCTTGGCGGCCTCGCCGGCTACGCTGGCCAGCGGCCGTGATCTCAGCGGCCCGCGGGCGTAGGGGATAATGCAGTAACTGCAGAAGTTGCTGCAGCCTTCCTGAATCTTCAGGAAGGCCCGTGTGCGGCCGGGAGCGGCCAAGAATGAGATGTCCTCGAAGTCCCTGGCGGCCATGATGTCCCCCACCGCCGTCAGCCGGCGGCGGCTGGCGGCTGCCTCCTCGGTCAGGTCGACGATCCGCCGGCGGTCCTGCGTGCCGACGATGACGTCGACACCGTCGATGGCCTCGACCTCGGCCGCCGACACCTGGGCGTAGCAGCCGGTTACCACGACGGTGGCCCCGGGATGGCGGGCCGCCCGGCGAATGAGTTGGCGAGACTTCTTCTCCCCCAGGTGGGTGACCGAACAGGTATTTATTACATAAACGTCGGCCGGCCCGTCAAAGGCCACGACTTCGTAGCCGCGCGCCTTGAACAGGCCTTCCATGACTTCGCTCTCGAATTGGTTGACTTTGCAGCCCAGGGTGGTAAAGGCAACTCGCGGCATGGGGCCTCCTTCAGAGAACGGCCGTTCAGAAGCCGCCAGATGCTAGGCAGACCGAGGACGCGACGCGACGGTACATGGGACGTACGCTAGCAAGCGCCCGCAGGGCTAACAACGCAGATGGCGGCTTATCAACGGCCGCAACTTTCTAGTTTCCTAAATCCCCTTTTTGGTGCATTATGATAGTCAACCCCACCAGTGACGCCGTCTCGGTCCGCAGGATGCGCGGGCCGAGGCCGGCCAGCCGGCCGCCGCGAGCCTGCACCAGGTCGGCTTCGGCCTTGCTGAAGCCGCCTTCCGGGCCGACGAGCAAAAGGTAGGCTGAAGCCGGGTCAGCGTCCAGCGCAGCCTGCAGACTGCCGCCGGTCTGGCCCTCGTAAAGCATGATAGCCGCCGTGCCGTCGGCAGCCCCGGCCAGTACCTCGGCCAGGCTTTTAACCTCGGTCACGGTGGGCAAGGCAGTGCGGCCGCACTGCTTGGCGGCCTCCTCGGCCACCTTGCGCCAGCGGACCAGGCGGCTGCGCTGGCGGACCTCGTCGTACTGGACGGCGCTGAAATCGGTGGCCAGGGGAATTATGCCGGCGGCGCCGATCTCCACCGCCTTTTGGATAATATACTCGAACTTGTCGCCTTTGGGCAACCCCTGGGCCAGCCAGACGGCCACCGGCGGCTCGCAGCTTATCGCTAAAGCCTCAACAAGATCAAGGCTGACCGAGGTCGGGCCGACGGCGGTGATAACCGCCCGGCCGGCCTGGCCGTCTTTGGCGACGACGGCGATTTCGTCGCCGGTCTTCAGGCGCAGCACTTTGCCGATATGGCGGGCGTCCTGGCCGCGGATGGCCATCGACGCCGCCAGCGGCCCGTCAAGGAAGAAGCGGCGCATCTCAGTCGCTCTCCCGGCGGGCCAGCACGGTAACCCAACCGC
>JAEZLU010000247.1 GCA_023415075.1 Bacillota bacterium | reverse complement strand
TGCCTGGCGATTACTTATTACTTAGGTTATCTTGTTCACAGTCCCTATGAACTGTTGGCGATGCGCCTCTTACAGGGGGTGGCCAACGGCTTCGTGCCGGCGGCCTTCGCCATCGTGTCGTCGAGCGTTCCCGAGAGCAAGATTGGTCCAAGCCTCGGCTTCATGCAGACCGGCCTTCTGGCCGGCGGCATCCTCGGGCCGCTCATAGGTGGGACGCTGTCGCACGTCTACGGGATGCGCCAGTCTTTCGCCCTGGCAGCCCTGATACTCCTTATGACGACAGCGGCGGCCTGGCTGCTGGTCGAGGAACCGAAAACAGGGGCTACCGCCAAGGCCGGCAGCATCGGCCAGGATATCCGGACGGCGCTGGCCAATCGCCCGCTTATGAACCTGCTGGGGCTGATGCTGCTTGTCTACATGACGACAATGGTCCTGCAGCCGCTGATAACCGTATATGTGGCCGAACTGCAGGGGACGGTGGCCGGCGCCGACCTGACCTCTGGCTTCATCTTCGGACTGGCGGGCATCGCCGGGGCGATAGCGGCGCCGCTGTGGGGCAAACTCGGCCAGAAGCTGGGCTTCTTCCCCATCCTGGTGGCCGCCCTGGCCTGTTCCGGGGTGATCAACGCGCTGCAGTTCTTTATCGGCAGCGTCGCCCAGTTCGCCTGCATCCAGTTCGTCTTCGGCCTGTTCATCGCCGGCGTGATGCCGTCCCTCAACGCCCTGGTTATCGCCAATACCGACAGCGACTTTCGCGGACGGGCCTTCGGGCTGACCTCCAGCGCCAACCAGATCGGTTCGATGCTCGGTCCGGTGGTGGGCGGTATTATCGGTTCGTTCGCCGGCATAAAGGCAGTATTCGTGCTCACCGGCCTCCTCCTGCTGGCGGTGGCCCTCATGGTCTGGCGGGGCGCGGCGATTGCCGACAAATCCGCAAATAGTAAGCTCCCGCAATGACAAAGCCGGCCGGAGTAATCCGGCCGGCTTGACTGTAGACAAACCCAGGCTGGCTAGAAAGGTCCAGATGCAAGGCGCACCGGAAAAGCGCGCCGCGCCGCGTACTGCTGGACGTACGCAAGCAAGCGCTTTGAGGAGCAACGCCGCAGATGGGCCTTTATCGACAGCCTGAGCCGGCCGGAGTAATCCGGCCGGCTTTGTCATTGGCTCCCGGCCTGCTGTTCGGTAACTGCCAGCCACTCGGCGTACTTGGCGTCAAGCTCGGCCTGGCAGGCGGCGTAGCGGTCGGCCAGTTCACGGGCCGCCAACGGTTCTTTATAGGTCTCGGCGTCGTTCAGCCGGACCTCGAGTTCGGCCAAAGTTGCCTCGAGGGCGCCGATTTCGCCTTCGAGGCTTTTGATCGTTTTGTCGCTGTCCGCCTTTCGGCGGCGCGGCGACTGCTGCCTGACGGCGCGGTCGGCCGGCGGCGCGGCGGCCGCGGCGGCGGCCGCCCGCCTGGCGGCCAGCTGCTTCTGGCTGCGGTAGTCGCTGTAGTTGCCGATGTATTCGGTCAGCCGGCCGTCGGCCAGTTCGAGGACCCGTTCGGCCAGCTTGTCAAGGAAGTAGCGGTCGTGGGATACGGCGACGATCGTGCCCGGAAAGACGGCCAGCGCGGTCTCTACCGCCTCCTTGGCGGCGATGTCCAGGTGATTGGTGGGCTCGTCCAGAAGCAGCAGGTTGGCCCCCGACAGCATGAGCTTGAGAAGGGCCAGGCGGGCCCGCTCGCCGCCGCTCAGCTCGGCGACCCGCTTGAAAACATCGTCGCCGCAGAACAGGAAATGGCCCAGGAGGCCGCGGGCCCGCTCCTGACCAAAACCGAACTCGCCCATTATTTCGTCAAGCAGACTGTTGTGGCTGACGAGATTCTCATGCTGCTGGGCGAAATAGCCGATCTGCACGCGGCTGCCTTTTTTAACCCGCCCGGCCAGCGGCTCGAGGGCGCCGGTCAGGAGCTTCAGGAGGGTGGTTTTGCCGGCGCCGTTGGCGCCGACCAGGGCCACCGCCTCACCCCGCCTTATCAGCAGCGACTGGTTGGCGAACACCGTCTTCGGCCCATAGCCGGCGGTGACATCGATTAGTTCGGCTACGCGGTCGGCGCACTCGGCCGGGGCCGGCAGCTCGAAATCCAGCTGTCTTTCTTGGCGCATAAGTTCGATGCGTTCCAGGCGGTCGAGCTGGGACTGGCGGCCACGGGCCTGCTTGGCCTTGATGCCGGCCTTGTAGCGCCTGATGTATTCCTCGGTCTGGGCGATCAGCCGCTGCTGCTTCTCGTAGGCGCTCTGCAGGGCCTCTTCGTTATGGGCCTTTTGCTCCAGGTAGCGGCTGTAGTTGCCGCTGTAGGCCGTCAGCCGCTCGCCCTGGAGTTCGAGAATGCGGCCGACGGTGTTGTCGAGGAAATAGCGGTCATGGGAGATGATGAAAACACTGCCGGCATAGCTTTGCAGAAATTCCTCCAGCCATTCCACCATGGCGATGTCCAGGTGGTTGGTGGGCTCGTCGAGGAACAGGAAATCCGGCTTGCGGCAAAGGGCCCGCGCCAGATTGAGGCGGGTCTGCTGGCCGCCCGATAGCGTGGCTACCGGCCGGGTCATGTCGTCGTCGGTGAACCCCAGGCCGAAGGCCACCCGGCGGATGTCGCTGGCGTATTGGTAGCCGCCCGCCTGTTCGAAGTATTCGACATCGGCGGCGTAGGCTTTCATCAGCCTGGCCAGCTCGGCCTCATCCTTTTCGGCCGCCATCCGCTGCTCGGTCGCACGGAAACGGCGCTGGCATTCGAGAATGTCCCGATAGGCGGCCTCCAGGTATTCGTACACCGTCGCCCGGCCGGCGTCGGCCTGCTGCTGGACATAGCCCACCGTCGCCCCGGCCGACAGGCGCACCTGGCCGCCGTCGAGGCTCTCGAGTCCCAGCAGACAGCGCATCAGGGTGGTTTTCCCGGCGCCGTTGGCGCCAATCAGTCCGACTTTTTCGCCGCTCTGGATTTCAAAGCTGACATTCCTGAATATGACTTCGATTCCGAAGGCTTTTGTCAATTGTTCAGCATAAAGCGCTGCCATCTCGCACCTCAAGTAGTCTTCCGCAGTCTTCTATCAGTCTACCACAAAAGGCCAGCCGGAGGGAATACCACCTGCTTTTTGCCATAACCGCCAAGCCGTCTCACCGGCATAAAAATTAACCGGCCGGGCGGACCCAGCCGGGTTCTCTATTGGCTAACCAACAGGGAAGAACTTGAAGAGGCTCTTGGCGACGTTGCACACCGGGCACTTGTCCGGCGCTTCGCCCGCCCCGGTGTAGCCGCAGACCGGGCAGACGTGCATGTCGGCAAGCTCCATGTCCTTGCTCTGGCGGGCGGCATCCTGGGCCTCCTTGAACATCCTGGCGTGGATCTTCTCGGCCTCAAGGGCAAAGTGGAAAGAGCGCTCAGCCCCTTTCTCGCCCTGAAAACGGGCCGCCTCAAGATATACCGGGTACATTTGCTCGATTTCGTGCAGTTCGCCGTCGATCGCCCCCTGGAGATTTTCAGCGACCGTGCCCAGGCCGAACACGGCGCCGGCGGTTACCGCAGCCCCGCCCTTCTGCGTGTCCAGCTCGCGGAAATGGTTGCCGGCGTGGACCTGCTCGGCGTAGGCCACCGCCCGGAACAGGCGGGCGATGTTGCCCAGGCCTTGTTTTTCGGCATGGTCGCCCCAAATGAGATAACGCATGTGGGCCATCGACTCGCCACCGTAGGCTGACCGCAGGAAATCGGCGGTCATGTCGTTTTTGACTGACAAAGAATTCACTCCTTTCGCTAATACCGCTTTTAGTATATTCTTCCTTTATACTAGTATTCCCATCTCGCCCCGCTCTTCCCTCCTGCCCCAGCCGCCGTCCGGGCAAACACCGGAATAATATTTCGGCTTTTGCATAGTAGACATAGCATAAACATTTGTGACTATAATTATAGAACCCGACAAACATGCAGACTGCCGGGATTATAGCCCCAAAAGCTTCACCCGGCCGGGACAGCCGGGCCGATGATAACCTCCCTTGAGCGGTAGTCAGTCTCCGACGTTTGCCGGCTGCCTCTCAGCAAGCAGGTCCCGCAGTTCTTCGACTGTCTTATACAGGTAACCGTTTTCCCAGTTGAGCTCCATCGCCTTTTCCAGGTCGGCGACCGCCCTGGCGGCGTAGTCGGCGACGCCGCCGGCCCGGGCCCTGCGGGCATAGGCCAGGCCGCGTCCCACATAGGCCTCGCCGAAGCCGGGCGCGAGCTCGATGGCCCGGCTGTAGCCATTCACCGCCGCCATATATTCGGCCGAAGGCTCGGCCGCTATTTCCCGTTCGCCGCTTTCCTCGGCCTGCCGCTCGATAGTGCCGGCGACCTCGTCGAACAAGGCCCCGCGGGCGAAATGGCCGACGGCGTCATCCGGCGCCAATTCGATGGCCTTGTCAAAGTCGGCCAGCGACCTGTCGGCCTGGCGCAGCACCCGGTGATAACAAAGGCCGCGCTCGAGATAGGCCCGGGAATCGCCCGGCCT
>JAEZLU010000119.1 GCA_023415075.1 Bacillota bacterium | reverse complement strand
GAGAAAGTTCCAGATGCAAGGCGCACCGGAAAAGCGCGCCGCGCCGCGTACTATGAGACGTACGCAAGCAAGCGCTTTGAGGAGCAACGCCGCAGATGGGACTTTGTCGACAACCTGAAGAGCAGATGCCATCTGCTCTTTTTCATGTACACACCCGGTTGCGGCCCCCCTCCTTGGCCCGATACAGGGCCTCGTCCGCCGCCTTGAGCACCTCCTCCGGCGTCGCCTGCTGGCGGCCGCGTTCGGCCAGGCCGATGCTCACCGTCACCGTCAGCCGCTTTTTCGCCTGGGCTCGGATGATAAACGACCGCTGGGCGATCTGCGACCGCAGGGCCTCGAGAACCGGCCTGACCTCATCGGCGGTCCTGTCCGGGAAAATAATGGTGAACTCCTCGCCCCCGTAGCGGAAGGCCCGGCCGCCCTCCGCCCCCTCGCCGATGAGAGTGGCCGTGAGCCTCAGCACATCGTCGCCCACGTCGTGTCCATAGGTATCGTTGAGTTTCTTGAAATGGTCGAGATCGACCATGGCTACGCAGTACCTTTCCCCCAGCCGCGCCAGTTCCTCCGCCAGCGCCCGCCGCGACGGGAGCCCGGTAAGCACGTCCTGATAGGCGATCGCGTACGAATCCTGGATAGCGGCCACCGTCAGCATGGCGGCGGCGGCGCTGAAAAATAGCGGCTGGGCTATAGCGGCCTCCCGGAAATGCAACGCCGCCGCCAGGGCCGGCAGCGCGAAAATAAAGGCGCCATCCACCGGGGAAGCCCGCCGCAGCTGCCGTCCGGCCAGCAGCAAAAAGGCCGCGCCGAAAGCCAGAACCGCCACGGGCGATAGCGGCGTTCGCCCGCCCAGCAGCGGCGACAGCGACTGCTGCCGGATCCACTCGGCGATCTCCCGGTCCTGCGACATGATGACCACCATCGCCACCGTGAGCTGCAGCAGCAGGAAAATCGCCTGCCGCCGGCCGGCCGTCGTTAAGAGGCCCCTCTCAGACAGGCCGGCCAGCACCAGAATATTGAACGCCAGCAGCAGGCCGGCGAAAAAATAAACCTCGCCGGCGAAAACCTGCCTGTCAAGACCGGGCGGCGCCGGCAGCGACAGCGCCGCCTGGACGACAGCCAGCAGCACAAAGGCGAAGAAAAGCCGGCTACGGTTGAAACCGGCGCTGAGAGCCATGCCCACCACCGATACAATATAAAAGGCCATCGTCAGGCCGTCGGCCAGGGTTGCCGGCAGCGCCGCCCGTTGGCCAAAGGCCAAAAACGCCATCGCCAGAATCGCCAGAGGTAGGCCGGCCACCCGCCCGGCCCACCTCTGAAGCCTGCTATATCGCTTATCGTCCCGCCGCCGTTTCTGTCGCTCTCCCATGCGCTCCCCCTCAGGGCCACTTGCCCCCCAATGATCTTTTACCTATTTCGGGATGACTGCCCCGTTTCCTGCCCGGCGACGGCGCCGGGCCGCCCGCCGGCGGAATGTCGCTCATTTGTCCCACAGATCGATAAAGGCGAACCGCTCGACATCGACCAAGCCGCGATCGGTGATCTTGAGAGCGGGAATGACCGGCAAGGCCAAAAACGACATCGTCATGAAGGGCGAAGCCAGGACGCACCCGAGCGAACGGGCCGCCGCCTGCACCTTCTCATAGCCTTCGGCCACCGTTGCCGCCGGCTCCTCGGCCATCAGCCCGCCCACCGGCAGCCGCAGGGACGACAAAACCCGGCCGCCGGCCACCACCGCCAGACCACCGTGCATCCGGCCCACTTCCAGGGCCGCCGCCTCCATATCGCTGTCGTTTGCACCGACAACAATGACGTTGTGGCTGTCATGGGCAATCGACGATGCCAGAGCCCCGCGGCTGAGGCCAAAGCCCTTCACCAGACCGACGGCCACATTGCCGCTCCTGCCGTGGCGTTCGATCACCGCCACCTTGGCCAGCCCACGGCTGCCGGCTCTCGCCTCGGCCGCCGGCAGCCGCAGCCGCCCTGTCAGCAACTGATCAGGCAGCACCTCGATAACATTGGCCTGCGCACCCGGCGGCGCAGCCGGCAAGGCGAACCGCCCGGCCAAGACCGGCAGCCGCACCGTGTTCGTCAGCCTTTCGCCGGCCGGCGCTTCTATTCGCGCCACCAACCGGCCATCCTTCGCCGCCAGGCGGCCATCCTTATACACACGCTCAACCGTAAACGACTTCAGATCGCTCACCACAATAAGGTCGGCCCGAAAGCCGGGGGCCACCGCCCCCCGCCCGGCCAGCCGGTAATGGCGAGCCGTGTTTATCGTCGCCAGGCGGACGGCGGTCAACGGGTCCAGTCCGGCGGCCACCGCCCGCCGGAGAATATTGTCGAGCTCGCCTTCCTGCAGGAGCTCGGCCGGATGGCGGTCATCGGTGCAGAAAGAAAAGCTCGCCTCATTGGCTGCCGTCACTGCCGGCAGCAAGGCCAGCAGATTCTTGGCGGCCGATCCCTCGCGGATAAGCACCTGCATGCCGAGCCCCACCTTCTCGCGGGCCTCGGCTGCCAGCGTGCACTCATGATCGCTGCTGATGCCGGTGCTGACATAAGCCTGCAAATCCTTGCCCCCGAGGAGGGGGCAATGGCCGTCAATCAACCGCCCCTCTTCCCTGGCGGCCGCCAGCTTAGCCAGCACCGGCGGGTCGGCGGCGCATACCCCGGGATAATTCATCATCTCGCCCAGCCCCGGCGATTGCCGGTCGGCCGCGAAAGCGGCAGCTATCGCCTGCGGGCCGAAATCGGCCCCGCTCGTCTCCAGTGGCGTGGCCGGCACGCAGGACGGCAGCATGAAGAAAAAATCCATCGGCAGCCCGTGCGCCGCCGCCTGCATATACTCCAGTCCGTCGCCGCCGGCGACGTTCATTATCTCGTGCGGGTCGGCGATCACCGCGGTGGTGCCGTGAGGCAGCGCCGCCGCCGCGAAATTGGCCGGCGTAAGCAGAGTACTCTCGATATGCACGTGGGCGTCGATAAGCCCCGGCAAAACGAACTTGCCGGTGGCTGCAACCGTTTCGGCGGCTTCGCCATACCGACCGACGCCGGCAATCACGCCGTCCTTGACCGCCACATCGGCCCGCACCAGTTCCTTGTTGAAAACATCGACAACCCAGGCGTCCCGCAGCACCAGATCGGCTGCCGCAAGCCCCCGGGAAACCTCGATAACCCTGCGCATTCACCTGTCCTCCTCCGCTGGCTTGAAACCGCTGTTTCTTTCTATTTTCCCCCGCCCGACCGTTTTTCCCTTTTCCGCAATCCTTTGTGCCGGCCGGCCCGTTTCTAGCAGGGAGATTGCCGCCTCACTGCGAATATATTACGTCATAATACGACATATCCCCAAAATTCTTGGCTCCCGGCAGTTGGCCGGCATGCCTGACAGACGGAAGTGATGCAGTTATGACAGCCCCGCCCCGTTTTCGCGACCTTCGTTTCGCCGACTTCATCCTGCGAGCGCTGCCGTTGCCGGTGGCCGTCGCCGACGCCGAAGTGCGCGTGCAGGCCGTCAATCCCTCGGCCGAATGCTTTTTCCGGGCGCCGGCCGCCGATGCCTACCAAAAGAAATGCGGCGACGTCATCCGCTGCGTCAACGCCTCCCAGCCCGGCGGCTGCGGCGGAACTCCGGCCTGCCGCGCCTGTGTTCTCAGGAACAGCGTCTACCAGGCCCTCGAAGGTCAGTCGATTACCCGCCGCAAAGGCAAATTCACCATCTGGCAGGACAGCGAACTGCGCCAGCTCACCCTGCTGATAACCGCTGCGCCGGCCCGCTACCAGCGCCAGCCGGTGGCCATCGTCATCGTCGAAGACATCTCGCTTATCAGCGAGTTGTCCGGGCTGCTGCCTATCTGCTCCTCCTGTCATAAAATCCGCGACGGCGAAGAATGGCTTCCGGTCGAGAAATACATCCGCGAAAAAACCGAAGCCGAATTCACCCACGACTACTGCCCGGCCTGCAGCGCCGCCCTGCTCCGGAACGGAACCCGCTGAAAGCCGTCTGCTGCCCATAAAAATGTGACAGTCCTAACCAGGCTGTCACATTTTTGTCACAATCGGTGGCTAAAATTAGAAGCAAAGAAAGGGGGCGTCAAGAAATGAAAAAAATGCTACTGACCCTTGTCGCACTTCTCCTGCTCGGCTTTTCCGCCACTGCCAGCGCCGATTCCCGGCACCATCACAACTGGTCCCACGATGCCTATCACCGGGACAGCTGGCGCCATACCAGCCATACCTCGGTGAACTTCAGCTGGCACGAGCGCCACGACCGCTATGACCAGCACCGCTATCGCATGGAGCGCATCCATGACCGGGAATGGGGCAACCGCTTCCCCGGCCTCAGAGCCTACCGCTGGGATGACCGGCACGGCGAAGGCTTCTGGTACCGTGGTCATCGCGTCACCAACGCCGTATTCTTCTACGACCGTGACGACCAGCTCGTAAGCGTCGGCTTCATGCACAACGGTGCCTTCATCTTCATCCGCGACGACCAGAGCAGCTACGAAAACCACGACTCCTTCTTCCTCTCCTGGTGGAGTCGCTAGCCCCCACCGCCCAGATCGGCCAGCTAACGGGAAGGTAACCCTTCCCGTTTATTTTTTTGCTAAAATTTCCGTATTTTCGGAAATTTTCTCAGTCTTTGTAGGAAATTGGCGGCATTTTGGCGAAATAATTAATAACAATCTGGAAAGGGTGAGACAAATGAACCTTGCCTACGCCCTTATCGGTCCGCCGGCCGCGGGAAAGTCCTCGGTCGCCAGGGAACTCCGCAAATACGGCATCCCGGAAATGATAAGCTACACGACGCGCG
>JAEZLU010000089.1 GCA_023415075.1 Bacillota bacterium | reverse complement strand
TCGCGGCCGCCTGGAAGGCCGGCAATCCCGAGCTGCTCACCTTCGAGGCCGGGGCGGTGCTGGCCCGGCTCGAGCGGCTCGGCGACCTCTTCGCGCCGGTGCTGACCCTGAAACAGAAGCTGCCTGTGCTATAAACTAAAAACCCCGGCCGCAGCCGGGGTTTTGGCTTATTATATGTACTATTTGACCGCCAGGGCCTGCTTGACCATGGCGTACATCGCCTCTTTGTCGCATACGCTCGTATGGCGGACCGGCTTTTGCTCAAGGTCGGCCAGGGCCGGTGGCACCGGCCAGCCGCTAAGGCGGGAAAGCTGGCGGAGGGCGGCGAACTCCGACTGGCCGTCAAAAGCCCCCGGGCCGGCGAGGGCTGCCAACACGCCCTCGTTGAACTTGAACGGGCTGGCGGTGGAAACGATGACAGTCGGCGTCCGGTCGCCGCTGGCCTGCCGGTATGCCTGGCAGACATGCCAGGCGACAGCGGTGTGGGGATCGGCCAGATAGCGGCAGGCGGCGAATATTTCCTTGATGGCGGCGGTGGTTTCCTGGTCGCTGGCCCAATCGGACCAGAAAGTCTCCTGAATGACGGCAAGCGGCTTACCGGTCACCTGGTAACGGCCCTCACCGGCCAGTTGGCCCATCCAGGCAGCCACCTGGGCGGCGTCGTCGCCGCCGGCATGATAGAGCAGCCTTTCCAGGTTGCTGGAGATCAGGATGTCCATCGACGGCGACAGCGTCTTATGGAAAGTCCGCCGCCGGTCATAGACGCCGGTGCACAAGAATTCGCTCAGAACATTGTTGGCGTTGGCGGCACATATCAGCCGGCCTACCGGCAAGCCCATGAGCTTGGCGTAGTAGCCGGCAAGAATGTTGCCGAAGTTGCCTGTGGGCACTACGAAGTTGACGGCCTGGCCGTCCCGGACGCGGCCGGCCTTGACCATATCGGCGTAAGCGCTGAAGTAGTAAACTATCTGCGGCAGCAGCCGGCCCCAGTTGATGGAATTGGCGGAAGAGAGCTTGAAGCCCAGAGCAGCCAACTCTTCCGTTGCCTGGCGGTCGTTGAAGATGTTCTTGACCCCGGTCTGGGCATCGTCGAAGTTGCCCCTGACGGCAACCACAGCGACATTGCCGCCCTCCTGAGTGGCCATCTGCAGCTGCTGGATGGCGCTTACGCCCTCATGGGGGTAAAAGACGACGATCCGGGTGCCGGCGACATCGCGAAAGCCCTCGAGGGCGGCCTTGCCGGTGTCGCCGGAGGTAGCGACAAGAATAACGATTTCCGACGTCTCGCCAGTTTTGGCCAGGGCCAGCGACAATAGCTGCGGCAGCAGTTGAAGGGCCATATCCTTGAAGGCGCTGGTCGGGCCGTGCCAGAGTTCAAGCATGGCAGTGCCGCCGTCGATGGCGACCAGCGGGGCGACGGCCGGGTGGTCGAACTTGCCCTTACCGTATGCCGCCTGAACAGAGCCGGCAATTTCCTCGGCCGTGTAGTCGTCAAGAAACAACGATAACACTTTGGCAGCCCGTTCGCCGTAGCTCAGTGGCGCCAGGCCGGACACAAACGTCGGCCCCGGGCAGGGTATGCAGCTTGGCACAAACAGGCCGCCGTCGGCCGCCATGCCTTCCTTGATTGCGGCGGCCGCCGAAAAGCCGGACGTGCTGCCGCGGGTACTCAGGTAATTCATGGAACACCTCTGTAATTATGCTTTAATAACCTGCTGCCGGCTGATCCGGCCGCCGTTATAGCGGACCAGCATCGCCGCAACGAACGCGACCATATCGGCCAGTTCGCCGTCGCTCACTTCCTCGTCCGCGTAGATGACCGACAGCAGCCGGCGGGTGGACAGCGTAACCGCCGTCCGTCTGGCATCGGCGGTAGGGTTGCCGAAAACGCCCAGCCGGTCGGCAAGAAACGGTTTTCCCTCGGTGGAAACCTCATTACCGGCGATATTCGCATAGGTTCCCGGGGTTGCCAGCCGGTAGACGATCTCGCCCTCCAGGCTGTCGGCGTCGTATAGGCCGCACGGCAGCAGGAATTTCAGTGAGCAGTAGTTATTGACATCGACCGCGCTGTTGACATAGTAAAGGTTCTTGTGCTGGAGCACCCGCCTGATGAGCGCTTCCGACGCCGGCCGGTAACGGCTGGCGTCGAAATGGAGTTTTTTGTACATTTTCCGTACGGCGATTATCCGCGGCAGCTGGGGCAAACCTTCAAGGTCGTAAGCGCCGTCAAGTTCGGCCTGGAGCTGCAGGAACTCCTGGGCCAGGGCGGCCGGGGTGCCTTTGATGACGGTATCTTCGATAAAGCTGAGGCCTAGCCGGCAGCCTGGCATGATTTGACTGATGCTATCATCGATTATTATGCTCATTGTACGCCCCTCCCGCCAGCGAGTTCGCTAATCTTTGGCCCGGGAAATGGCGCCGGTCTTGCCGGCGACCGCTGCCACCAGGTCGTCCGGCTTGAGGATGATCTGGCAACCGCGCACGCCGGCGCTGACGGCCACAACCGGCCAGCCGCTTATAGTGGCGTCAAAATAGGTCGGGTAGCGCTTTTTGGGGCCAAGTGGCGACACGCCGCCGCGGATATAGCCGGTGAGGGGCTGAACTTCCTTAAGGGCCACCATCTCGACCTTTTTGTTGCCACTCACCGCAGCCAACGCCTTAAGGTCGAGTTCGGCCGAGCCGGGGATGCAGGCCATAATCACCCCGGTTTTGTCGCCTCTGGCCACCAGGGTCTTAAAAACCTGGGCAGCAGGCAGGCCGACTTTGGCGGCCACCGTTTCGGCGCCGAGATCGCTTTCGTCAACCTCATATTCACGGAGTTCATAAGCAATTTTCAGCCCGTCCAGCAGGCGGGCGGCGTTTGTCTTCACCCCTGCTGCCTCATTTCACTTCAATAAGGTCGTAAGTCAGCGAGCCCAGGCCGATCTTGGCGGCGTGCTCGATCTGGATGGCGGCGTTGAGTTTGCCATAGGCCATCTCGGCTATCGTGTGGCCATGGGCCTTGGCAGTCAAGTCGAGGGTAGCCTTGTCGACAGCCACCGGATCGGTTGACGCCAGAATGCCGATATCGGGGATGAACTTGGCCTGATTGACGTTGTAGCAGTCACAGTCCTTAGTCATATCGACAAGCACATTGAAGAAGAAGCTTTTTCCCTTCTTGGCGGCAACGATCCCCAGGGCGTGTTCGGCCATGCTGCGCTGCATGAACCCCGATTCGGCCCCCCAGTCGTACTTTACGGCGTCAAAGCGGCACATCGCCAGGCACTCGCCGCAGCCGATGCACTTGTCAGTCATTATATAAGCCTTGCCGCCTTTGGTTATGATGGCCTCCCGCGGGCACCATTTGAGGCACTTGCCGCAATACTGACATTTATCGGTGATGATTTCCGGCAGCATGGCCGAGTGCTGGCGGAGCTTGCCCATGCGGCTGGCCAGGCCCATGCCCAGGTTCTTGATGCAAGCGCCGAAGCCAGCGGCGACGTGGCCGGTAGGGTGGGACACGACCAGCAGGGCGTCGGCGCTCACGACCTCACGCGATACCTTGACGCTTTTATGAAGCTCGCCGTCAATAGCCACCTCGTATTCGGTATTGCCGGTCAGGCCGTCGGCCATTATGAACGGAGCACCCACGTTGTCGATGCCGAAGCCGTGGCGATGGGCGTGCAGCAGGTGTTTGACGGCGTTTTCCCGTTCGCCTTTGTAAAGGGTTGATGTCTCGGTCAGAAAAGGAACGCCGCCTTTCTCCTTGACCCGCTCCACCAGTTCTCTGATAAGTTCCGGTTTCACATGGGTGGTGTTTTTCTTTTCGCCAACATGAAGCTTGATGGCGACGAAGTCTTTGGCGGCTATGACGCCGGCGACGCCGGCGGCGGCGTAGATTTTACCAATCGCCTTGGCCTGCTCGGCCGGCGGCAAACCGTCGCTAAAGGGAAGGAAATAGACTTTGGCTGACATGATCTGGCACCTCACAATCTTTTTGTCCAATATTCTTTCGCCAAACGATACACATCTTTCCTGCCTTGGCCGGCAGACGGCAA
>JAEZLU010000029.1 GCA_023415075.1 Bacillota bacterium | reverse complement strand
CGGTATCCATTCGGAAGCCTCCTTAATATATTTTGGATAAGGGCGATATTTTATATTTTACCTGGACCACTGGCGTTGGTCAAGCTAATATTGAGAAAATTTGGAAAGTTATTTTGTAAATCTTATTCCCCCAGAGGAAAACAACATTCCTCCGATAGGAGTCTTTTCGCTTCTTTTCAGGCTGACCGCCAAAAGCCGCCAGGGAAAATATTTTGCTTTTTGCTAAAAATATTTGTTATAATAATTTATACCCACCCCCCTCGGGGGGAGCAGAAAAGAGGTTTGGTAATGGTTAATCAATCAGTGCGGGCCGAGGTTCTAAACCGGCTGCGCAACGTCAAAGGCCATCTTGCCGGCATCGAGCGGATGGTGGAAGAGGAGCAGGAGTGCGCCAATATCCTCGTGCAGTTGGCGGCGGTACGGGCGGCCATTGAAAAGACAGGTATCTTCATCCTCGAGCAGAATACCCTTGAGTGCCTGCTCTATGATATGGAGGCCAAACCAGAAGACAAGGAAAAGGTCGAGCGGGTCGTCAGGCAAATGCTGGCTTTTCTCAGGTAGCTGAGCCCGTTAGCCCTTGTAATATCAGGATGGAGACGGTTCCGGGGGCGTCCGGCCCTTGCAGTCTGCGCCAGTCGCGGAGACTGATGTGCCGTGAGTCTTTAAAAGTCAACAGGCGGGTATTAAACCCGCCTGTTTAGCATTATGTCACCAAGGCCAGTTGCTGTAAATCATGCCGATGACCTTTTGTACAAGGTTGAAGTACAAAAGGACGGCGGTAAGGACCAGGAGGACGCCGGCGGCCTGCTGGATAACCGGCAGCCAGCGGTAGAAGGCGCGGATGCGGTTTAGCCAGCGGCGGTACACGAGGGTGAATAAGACGAAGGGCACGGCGAAGCCGGCAGCGTAGGCGGTCAGCAGAAGTACGCCGCGGCCGGGAGCGGCTTCGATGCCGGCGTAGGTCAGGATAGCGGCCAGGATGGGGCCGATGCACGGCGTCCAGCCGGCGGTAAGGGCCAGGCCGAGTACGAAGGCGCCGAACGGGCCGCCGACGCCGCCCGGCAGGCGGCGCCAGTCGCGGGCCAGTGCGCCCAGCCTGAGGACGCCGGCGAGCTGGAGACCCATGAGGCCGATGATGACGGCGCCGACTTTGCGGACGGTTTCCTGGTGCTGGCTGAACAGCTGCCCGAAGAGCGAAGCGGTGGCCCCCATCAGCAAAAATACGAGGGTAAAGCCGGCGAAGAAGCAGGCTGTATTCAGGGCGAAGCGCTGCCGGCCGCCGGGCGCGGCCGGATCGCCGGCCAGCAGGGCCAGGTAGCCGGGGACAAGGGGCAGAACGCAGGGGGACAGGAAAGACAGGACGCCGGCGGCAAAGGCGGCCGCCAGGGAAATTTCGCTGCCGTCCATCGGTAGCCTCCTACAAGCCCTTGATGGCGCCAGCCAGTTCGGCGGCAGTCACCGGGCCGGTCTTGCGGTAGCGGACAATGCCCTTTTTGTCGATGACCACGGTGGTTGGGATGGAGTTTATCAGCCAAGTGCGGGCCGCCTTGCTTTCGTCGAGAAGGACGGGCATGCTGTAGCCGTTCTGCCGCATGAAGGCAGCCGCTTTATCGGCCGGCTCCTGGAGGTTGATGGCGTAGAAGGCCAGATCGGCGCCGGCGGTTTTGGCAAACCGGTCAAGCTCCGGCATTTCCTCGCGGCAGGGCGGGCACCAGGTGGCCCAGAAGTTGAGGACGGTTATCTTGCCGGCAACCGGCAGACTGACGGTTTGGCCGCCAAGGTCCGGCAGGCTGAGGGCAGGAGCGGCCTTGCCGACGGTGACGCCGACGTCGGCGGCCGGCGGTGCGGCCGGCGATTTCTCAGGCTTGCCGAAACCGCAGCCGGCGGCGAGGGCGAGGCAAAAAACCAGGATAACTGACAGAATCAGGGCTTTTTTCATTACGGCCTCCGGTTTAAGTTTATTAATAGTATTCGCGGCGGCCATCGCCTATTCCTGTGGCCGCCGCCGCCCATTCCCTCGGCGCGCCAGTATTTGCTATAATAGGTTATATGGGTTTATTATATAGCCAATAATATTGCAGACAAGCGCGGCCGTGGCCGGAAAGCCGGCGGCCGGTTCAGGAGGCTGACAATGCACCAGTATCTTTTCTTCATCGGCGACTTTCCCATCCGGGCCTATGGCCTTATCCTCAGCCTGGCCATCATCCTGGCGGTTGGAACGGCCTACTTCATGGCCAGGCAGGACGGCCGCTGGCACCAGCACGTCCTCGATATGGGCATTTACTGCGGCCTGGCCGGCATCGTCGGCGCCCGCCTGTGGGATGTGTTTTTCTTCGACTGGGCCTACTACCAGGACCACCTGCTGGAGATACCGTACGTCTGGCAGGGCGGCATGGCCATCCAGGGAGGCGTCGTCCTTGGCGCCCTGGTCGGCTACATCTACACCAAGGTCCACAAGATGGATACCTGGGCCTTCGCCGATATCGTGGCCGCGCCGGCGGTCATCATGGGCCAGGCCATCGGCCGGGCCGCCAACCTGATGAACGGCGACGCTTTCGGCCATCCGACCGGCGGCGCTTTCGGCATCCTCTACCCTTCTACCACCCTGGCCTACGCCACCTATGGCAATAAGCCGCTGTGGCCGGCCGAGGTGTGGGAGGGCCAGATCGATATCGTGATTTTCTGCCTGCTGCTGCTGTTCCGCTGCACCGACCACCGTAAGGGCCAGGTGTTCGTGCTGTACGCGGTGCTGTATTCGCTGGCCCGCTTTTTCCTGGAGTATCTCAGGGGCGACTACGGCACGCTGCTGTTCGGCCTGAAGTCGGCCCAGCTGACAAGCCTGGCAGTGATAATCGTCGGCCTGGCAATCTTCGGCTGGCTGCAGCTCAAGGGCGAGCGGATAAGCGTGCGGCGGGAAGCACCGGCACCGGCCGGCAAAAAGAAATAGAGGGCGCGTGCCCTCTTTTTTCTTTGCCGGCAGCGGCTGCGGCCATTCGCGGTGCCCGATACCGCCCAAGTCGCATAATATTATCTATAGGCGTAAAAAAACCAGCCTGATATAGCCGGTTTTTGGGCAGCCTGTATTATATGCTTGAATAAGCCTTAGCCATCTTCTTCCACCGCGGGAGCCTCCTTTGCCGGCAATTTGTCTTAATATGCCTGGCTGGACGAGCCATTATTCATGTAATTTTCTAGAGAATGGCAGCAGCAATCGTGCGGTTCAGGACCAGGGGATTGTCTACAGTTATTCTTCTTACTATTGTAAATCCCTTCCAAAACATCAAAAAGAAGCAAGCAAATTTTTGCCTGCTTTTGATAATTCGCGACATAAAAGTTCCGGGTCAGCCATCTTCTTCCAAAAGCATTTCACCTCCCTTCTATTATTATAATATTAAATGTCGAAACTTTGGTTACAAGGATTTCTGATTTGGCATAAAACTGATCAGGACACCTTCTCCGGGAAAAATCCAAGTATTAAACGATATTTTGAGCCCGTTTTTCAGTTTTGTCTGGACAAGCCGTTCTTTGGCGCTTATAAAGCCAAAACCATAGCCTTCGATAATGTATCCGGGGGTATTGAGAAGAAAAGTCAGTTCGTAGT
>JAEZLU010000285.1 GCA_023415075.1 Bacillota bacterium | reverse complement strand
ATGTCCTGGTAGAAAATCGCCCCCAGGAGAAAGCTGGTACGGGCCGTTTCGCCGGTATCGCCGAGGACGTGCATTATTCTGGTGGCGAAGCAGGCCTTGCTCAGGCCATGGAGGCGGCAGTGCTCGGCGCCCTTTAGCAGGGCCGGCTGATCGAGCTCGCCGGCGAAGTCGCGGGCCAGCGAATTGGCCAGGATGGTATTGTTGCGGATGGCCCAGGCCAGCTCGCCGGCTAGGGTGGTGACCGAGCCGGTAATCATCCCGTCGCGGTCGACCTCGACGAACTTGGAATGGGAACCCGGCAGGATGAGAACGGTCTCCCCGGACAGGCCGCTGCCGGCCAGGATGCCGAAGGTCTCGGTTTCTTCGCCCCGCATCATGTCGCAGTCCAGGCATAACCGGTCAGCGGTTGCCGGTACGGTCTTTACGCCGGGAACAAACAGGATTGGCGCCGGCGAAACGGCGTCGATGACCTGCGGCCGCAGGGAGGTTGCCAGCTTCGCCAGGCTGACCGGGGCGGCCAGATGGGCAATTTCGCACAGTCCCATGTTGGAGGTGATCATGCCGGAAGCGATGATTGCCGCGATTTTGCCGTCGGCGGCTCCGGCGGTCAGCAGGCCCACCAACTCGCGCACGCCGGCGGTCAACTTGCCGTTGTGGCCGTCGATCGCCGTGTCACGGGAACCGACGCCGCGGCTGTGGGCCGCCAGCACCTGGCCGTCTTCCACAAGATAGGCCCGGGTGTTGGTGGTGCCCGAATCAATGGTGATTACCCTCATGGCTGGCTTCGCCTCTCCTCAGGGCGGCGCACAGCCGCCTCGGTTACTCCTAATAAATGTATTCGTCCCCGGCCGGTGGCCACCTGCGATTTTGCAAAAAAAATCTGCCACCGTAGGAGGATTTCGCGGTAGCGTAGGAAATATATAACAAAATATGTCCTAGTACAGCTTGGCAATAATACAACTACACTTTATGCGGTAGGGAGGAGTTAGTATGGCGTTGCGCGGTAAAGCGCTCGTGGCCCAAGGTGGCGGCCCGACGGCCGTAATTAACCAGTCAATGGTCGGCGTGGTCCTGGAGGCCCGCAAGTTCGCCGAGATCTCGAAAACTTACGGGGCGGTTCATGGCGTCGAAGGTATAGTCAATGAGGACTTCATGGACTTGACCCAGGAAACCAGCCATAATCTTGAACAGGTCGCGCTGACGCCGTCGTCGGCCTTGCTGTCGACCCGCGTCAAGCCTGACGAGGCCTTTTGCCGGGAGATCTTCAAAGTTCTCCAGGCTCACGACATCCGCTACTTTTTCTACATCGGCGGCAACGATTCGTCCGATACCGTCCGCATCGTCAGCGAACAGGCCAAGGTGGCCAAGTACGACATGCGGGCCATCCATGTACCGAAGACCATCGACAACGACCTCATGCTCAACGACCATACCCCGGGCTACGGGTCGGCGGCCCGCTTCATCGTCCAGGCCTTTACCGGCGTAAACCTCGACGTGCGGGCCCTCAAGGGCGTCTATATCGGCGTGGTCATGGGACGCAACGCCGGCTTCCTGACGGCGGCCTCGGCCATCGCCCAGAAATATCCCGACGAGGGGCCCCATCTGATATACATGCCTGAACGGCCGTTCATCGTTGACAAGTTCCTGGCCGACGTCAAACGGGTCTACGAGGAAAATAAATTCTGCATCATCGCCGTATCCGAAGGGATAAAGGATGAAGCCGGTGTGCCGATAATCACCAAACTGATGAAAAACGTCGACTGCGATCCCCATGGCAACGTTACCCTGTCGGGTACCGGCGCCCTGGGTGACCTGCTGGCTGAAACCATCAGAGAGAAACTCGGCATCAAGCGGGTCCGCAGCGACACCCTCGGCTACCTGCAGCGCTCATTCCTCGGCTGCGTATCCGATGTCGACCAGCAGGAAGCCCGCGAGGTCGGCGAACGGGCCGTCCAGTTCGCCGTTTGGGGCGACGCTAGCGGCTCGGTGGCCATCCAACGCACCGGCTTCTACTCGGTTGACTACAAGCTGGTGGACCTGAAGGAAGTGGCCGCCCAGACCCGGCTGATGCCTGACGAGTTCATCAACGCCGCCGGCAACCATGTCACCGACGCCTTCAAGTTCTACGTACGGCCGCTGCTGGGCTCCGGTCTCCACCCGGTGGCCAGACTGCGGGCGCCGCGGGTCCCGAAAATCATCAAGCCCTAATGGTCAACCAATGGCGGCGGCCCCAGGCAGCCGCCTTTTTTTTGGTCGACTGCCCGGCAGGCATCCGGATGCCCGGCGGCGAATGATTACTGCAGCCAATAAACCAGTCTGAGCCGGAGGTGTTCCTCATGGAAGAGTTACTACACAACATGCTAAAGGTCGATATGGCTACCCTGACGGTCAGCGCCGAAAAACTGCCGGAAGCTTACCGCCGCCTGGGTGGACGGTCGCTCTCATCCCGCTATATTTACGACAATGTCCCGCCCCAGGCCGAGCCGCTGGGGCCGAATAATCAGCTGGTGCTGACCTGCGGACACCTGGCCGGCACCACCGTTTCCTGCGCCAACCGTCTGTCGGTGGGGGCCAAGAGCCCGCTCACCGGCGGCATCAAGGAAAGCAACGCCGGCGGGGTGGCTGCCTACAAAATGGGGCGGCTGGGGCTGCGGCTGATTGCCGTAGCCGGCATCCGCGAGGATGACGCCTGGTATATCCTGCTTGTCCGCCGGGACGGCGCCGAGCTGGTCAGAGCCGACGACCTGGCTGGCCGCAGCCTGACCGACAAAGCCAAACTGCTTACCGAGCGCTACGGCGACAAAATCGCCATGACGCTGATCGGGCCGGCCGGCGAAAAACGGTTGCTGACCGCCGGCGTAGCCTCCAGCGACCTTGAGGGGGTGCCGGCCCGCTTTAGCGGCCGCGGTGGCCTGGGGGCCGTCATGGGCGCCAAGCACCTGCTGGGGGTGGTTTTCGACGACGCCGGTTGCCAACCGGCCAAGCCGGCCGATCCGCAAGCCTTCGCCGCCACCGTCAAGGAGTTTCACGGCCTGCTGCTCGCCAACCCGCAGACGGCCGAAATCTTTCCCAAGTACGGCACCGCCGCCATGGTCGATACCACCAATTCCCTCGGCGGCCTGCCGACCCGCAACTTCTCCACCGGCGCCCATCCGGGAGCCGCCAAGATCAACGGCGCCGCCCTCCATCAGACGATAACCGAACGGGGCGGGGCCGGCCGGCCGACCCATGCCTGTATGCCGGGCTGCCTTGTCCGCTGCTCGAATATCTTCCCCGACCGCGAGGGGAAAATGCTGGTTACGCCGCTGGAATACGAGACTATCGGTCTTCTCGGATCCAACCTCGATATCGATGACCTTGACACTATCGCCGCCATGAACCGCATCTGCAACGACTACGGGGTGGACACAATCGAGATCGGCTGCGCCATCGGCGTGGCCATGGAAGCCGGCGTCCTGCCCTTCGGCGACCGCCGGGCCGCCCTTAAGCTGATGAAGGAAGTGGCTGACGACAGCTATCTGGGGCGGATCATCGCCTCAGGAGCGACCGTTGCCGGCAAGGTATTCGGCATCCGCCGGGTGCCGGCCGTCAAGGGTCAGGGCATGGCGGCCTACGAACCGCGGGCCGTCAAGGGCACAGGCGTGACCTACATGACGACGCCGATGGGCGCCGACCATACCGCCGGCAATGTCGTGCGGGCCAACCTCAAACATCACCTCAAGGACCAGCAGGTGCCGACCTCCCAGGGAGCCCAGCTCGGCATGAGCATGATCGACGGCCTTGGCTTTTGCATGATGATTGCCCCGGCCCTCAAGGACCGGACCCTGCTCGCCGACATGATAAGCGCCTACCACGGCTGGCAGCTGTCGCTGGCCGACCTGGAAACCGCCGCCCGTGACACCCTGCTGCTGGAGAAAAAGTTCAACAGCCAGGCCGGACTGACCCTGGCCCACGACCGGCTGCCCGAACACTTCTACACCGAAGAAAACCCGGTCAGCAAATCGCGCTTCGATATCGGCGATGCCGACATCAGCGACATGCTGTACTACAAGTGAGAGGACGGGCCGGCATGATAAGGCTGGAAGTGGACTGCAAGCTGCCCGGGCGGGCCGCCCTGCGGACGGTCGAGACCGCCAGTGGCGTCACGGCTCAGGAGCTTCTCGCCATACTAGGGCTGA
>JAEZLU010000268.1 GCA_023415075.1 Bacillota bacterium | reverse complement strand
GGTCGGCCTTGACGCCGACGTCCACCAGTACCAGGCTGGCGCCGGCGTGGCGGGCCAGCACGTTGATGCCGGCGCCGCCCTGCACGAAATTGTAGACCATCTGCTCGGTGACTTCGGGCGGGAAAGCACTTACCCCCTCGTCGGCCACCCCATGATCGGCGGCCATCAGGACGACCGCTTTTTTCGGCACGCCCGGCCGGACGACACCCTGGACGCCGGCCAGCTGGCAGGCCATCCTTTCGAGGGCCGCCAGCGAGCCCTGCGGTTTGGTCAGACTGTCGAGGCGCCGCTGCGTTGCCGCCATCACTGCCTCGTCGAGCGGCTGGATTTTGTCGATCGTTGCCTGGATTGGTTCCATTATCAAACCTCGCCCCCAAAATAATAAAGCCCTCGGTAACCGCCACAAACCGAGCGGTCTACCAAGAGGCTCTGTCGCCACTATTACCTTTTGCGATCCGGCAAATACCGGCATTTATTTCCTTCGCTCCCGGCCGATAAAATCCTTCTTGCCGCCGCAAGAAATTTGCCGCCGGTCGCCGGCACTATTTTTCGGCAATTATCTGTTTGGCCAGCTCAACAATCGGCAACTGCCGCCGCATCGCCTCGCGGGTCAGCCGCAGATGGGCTTCCTGCTGGGACACCTGCTCGCGATCGGCGATGATCGAGCGAGCGCGGGCGACCAGCTTCTGCCCTTCCAGTTGGCCCTTGGTCGCCGACAGTTCACGGTGGATGGCCGTCATGTCCTGCCAGCGGGCGTAGGCGATCCTCACGGTAGCCAGCAGATTCTGCTCCGACACCGGCTTGACCAGATAACCGGAAACATACACATTCTCGGCCCGGCTGATAACTCCCGGCTGGCTGAAAGCGGTAACCATCACCACCGGGATATTGAGACCGTGCAATACCTTGGCAACTTCGATACCGTCAAGCCCCGGCATCTTGATATCGAGAATGGCCAGGTCGGGCCGCTTCCCCTTGGCCTGCTCGACCGCCTTCAGGCCGTTGCCGCATTCGGCGCAGACCGTGTGGCCGGCGCGAACCAGCATATCCTTGATATCCTCGCGGGTCAGCGCCTCATCTTCGGCAATCAAGATAGCCAGCGATTTCATGACATCTCCTCCGCCTGGTCTAGTCGGAAAGAAACCTTGGCAACCGTCGAACCTCCGCGGTGTTCGAGGTCAAATGTACCGCCGAGTTGTTCGCAGATCAGCAGATTGACAAGATACAGCCCCAGCCGGCCGCTGCGGTCGGGTTTGGCCGACGGCTCCGGACCGCCGCCGCTGTCGACCACCAGCATATGCAGCGTTCCCGCCGCCGCTTCGACAAATATGCTGATCTCGCCGTAGGCCGCCTTCTGAATCCCGTGCTTGAGGCTGTTGGTCACAAGCTCGTTGATGACCAGCGCTATAGGCACCGCCTGACTGGACGGCAGTCGTACCGGCTGCCCCTGAACGGCGGCCTTGATTTGCTGGTCCGGCAGGGCAAACGTCTCGACAAGCTTGGTAAGAATATGGTCGGCCAATTCCAGCAGCTCGATGGAATCCCAGCTCTGGTGGGCAAACACGTCATGCACGCCGGCAATCGACAGAATCCGGTTGATACAAGCCTCGAACTCGGTCTGAACGAGCGGTGACTCCGAGCGGTGCATCTGCAGGCGGAGAAGGGCGACCACGTTTTGCAGGTTGTTCTTAACCCGGTGATGGATCTCGCGGATAATCGTGCTCTGGGCGCTTAGCTGGCGCTCTTTGCGGCGCAGTTCGGTGACGTCCTGGAGAGATACGACGCAGCCGCTGACCTCGCCGTAAGTTACCAGCGGATGAGCCTGGAAAAGATAACTGGTATCGCCAAAATCGAACTCTACCGGATCTTTGAGGGCCTCAAGCATCTCCCGCAGCGAACTGTAGGCAAGAATGGACAGCAGATCGCTGCTAAGCGGCTCGCTGTCGTAATATTTCCGGTAAAGGCGGGCGGCGTTCTTGTTGGCATACGTTATCTCGCCCCGGTGATTGAGGACAAAGATGCCGTTACCCAGCCAGTCGTCCCAGGAAACCCCGGTCATCGACAGCGACATCAGTGTGCTGCTCAGCCGCTCGGCCGTCTGGCTGAGGAGCTCGACCTGCTCCTCCTGGCGCAGCTCGTCGGAAATGTCCTTTTCCATAATAAGCACGCCGATTGTCTTTCCGCCCGGATTGCGGATAGGCACAACCGTCTGGGCGATCGGCACGCCCTCCTGGCTGATGCCGCGGACGCCGCGCACCGTATCGCCGCCGGAAAAAGCCTGGTACACGGCCGGCTCGCGGGTGGCGTAGGCGATCTCGCCCACCACGCTGTGCCCGTAAAGCGACCGGCTGCGGGGTCGGGCCCAGGCCAGCACGATGGCGTCGACCCGGTTATCGGTCAGCGCGTCGATAAAAATATCGGTATTGGTAAGCTCGGCGACAAACGGCAGCTGCCCGGCCAGGTCCTCAAGAAAACCTATGTCTTCCGGGGCCAGGTCGGTATATTGGTGGCATAACTCATGCAGCGACAGGCAGACTGCTTGGGTCACGGCGACACTCTCCCACCCGAAACTATCCAAAAGAAATTCCATTAGGGCATCTGTATTTTCTTGGTCCTCTCACCATATGATACCATATGACAATA